>JAYVIT010000228.1:0-12237 GCA_043769965.1 Saprospiraceae bacterium | reverse complement strand
TGTTTTCCGGTTACATTGCCGCTGTAAACGGAGCATGTTGGGTGCCTATGGATGGCGTGAAAGCCCTATCTGGAACTAGATTGGGTGCTATATTAACTGGTATGTCGAATGTTCCACAAGGAGGTGGAATGTTTATAAGAGCACAGGAATACTCGACTGGTGATAATGACCCAGAAAGAAGTTCAGGCTCAGCAATTGCTTCTTTTCAAGATCAAGGCTATTTATCGCATCAGCATTATTTTTCACAAAGTTTCTCTGGATCTACATCTAATAATGGTGGCCATACACACACTTATAGTAATGGAGATCAAAATGGAGGTGAGACCGATAGTGGGGAAGCAGAAAGATATCAGCGTCCCAACAATACCACTTCTAACACTGGAAGTGCCGGAGACCATAGTCACTCTTTTTCTGGCTCAGTCTCAGGGAACACAAGTTCTAATGGTAATAATGAAACCAGACCTAAAAATCTTAACTTCTGGGTTTACATCCGTGTCAATTAACACGAGTTCATGAGAATTATTTTTATTTCTAAACTTACAAAAGTTAATTGATTATGTTAAATCGAATTTTACTAATTGCAACTATCTTTTTAAGTTGCTTAAGCATACAAATGTCTTATAGTCAAACTTTAACAGATTGTGATCCAAATGCGAATTTGCCGATCACCAATGGTGAGGTTTATTTTAATTTTGGTAGTGCATCAGATATGTTTACTTCACGTAACAGGTCTAGTTGTACAGTTGGACAACCCCTGGTTGGTGAAACCTTCTCTTCAAAAAATTTCTCTGAGGGTGGCTTTTGGGCTCGGTTTTTATTGCCCCCACAAGCGCCAGTAGTACAGGCTTCAAAAGGAGATTTTCCCGATAGAGTATTAATTTCATGGAATGTTGATCCCTTGAGTTCTTCAGTGACTGAAGGTTTTATCATAGAACGAGATGGGGCCTATCTGGATCGGGTTGATTCAGACATTAAAAAATTTATAGATTTTAATGTTCAGGCAGGGGAAAATTATATTTATTCCGTAAAAGGTGTAAATAATTTTGGTAATGGACCATCAGGAAAGTCACTTGGTTTTGTAAGCCCAAATGGTGTTGTGAATGGAAGGGTACTCACAAGAAATGGTACACCTGTAGAAGGTGTAGTTGTTAAGTTAAGCCCTGTTACGGGTAGTTCACTTTCCTTTAACGGAATTAATAATCATGTTTGCTTAACTTATCATGATTCTTTACCTACCAATATGTGGACAGTTTCTGCATGGGTCAAAATTGGTGCAACATATGATGAAGATGGTATCATCGATTTCGGTAGTGATCTGTATAAGAATATGTGGATTAGCACCACCGCAACTGCAGATGGTAAAGGAGTCATCGCAGGATTCGGAGATGGGGTTACGAAACAACAAATTAAACACACGTTTATAGAAAATCCGGATGGATGGCATTATGTCGCTATGGTATATGGAGGTAGTTCTTTGAACCTCTATGTTGATGGTAATTTCGTAGGTTCTAAACAAGGAATCATTCAAAATGTCGATGCATTATTTACGATAGGTAGTCTCAGAAATAAAACGCACTTTTTTAATGGCAAGATTGATGATGTAAGAATTTTCAATAAGATGCTTACACAATCTGAAATAATGATGTCAAGTGATATTTCAGCATCTAAAAATTCAAAAGGAATTGTAAGTTATTTAAAGTTTGATGAAGGCATCGGTGAAAAAGCATTTGATATTACCGATAATAATATTGATGGATATATTATAGGAGCAACTTTTTCGAGTGATATCCCTGGTATTACTAGTGGTGGTATGACAGGAGTGGATGGATTTTATTCTATTGAAGGTATCAATTACAGCAAGGTCCAATCTTTTTTAGCTAAACCTACTAAGTCGTTTTACAACAGTTATGCGCTTGAATTCAATGCAGCTCTTCAATCTCATGCTACATTGACAAACTTTGATTTGCCTGATACATCTACTGTAGAGATATTAGTATTGCCTTTTGATAAAGTGTCCAAGCAATCACTTTTGAACAAATCAGAAGGAGGTACGGATGCTTTCAATTTATATATTGAAAATAATAAATATTATTTAACCCTGAATAATGAAACCAAAGAGTTAGGTAATATTGGTTCAGGTTATCAGCACTTAGCATTTACCATTAATGGAATTGATAATGATGTTACTTATTTTTTAAATGGTACACAAATTACTATACTTTCATATTCAGATGTAAAAGGTAATTGGTCTTCAAATGCTTGGACATTAGGTGTAAACAATACTGCAGGACTTTCTGATTTTTACACAGGATTAATTGATGAAGTAGCATTTTTCGATACGATTTTACCTTTAACGGCTATTCAACTTCATGCTTCACCTATAGTAACGGCAGGTGTTGATGCAGGTGACGGAAGATTATTTGCTTATTTTCCATTGAATGAAGGTACAGGAAATGAATTATTAGATATTGGTCCAATGATGACAGGTACAGGTAGCATGGACCATGCTAGTTATACATTCAATACTTTCAGAACTACAAAAATACCTCACGAATTTACTCCTGCTTCAAGGCAAATAAATGTCAATTCAAGTAATACAGCTATCTCGATGATAGATTTTACTGACATTTCTACAATTGCAATAAGTGGAGTTGTTCGATTTCAAAATACATTTTGCTATCAAAAAAATGTAGAAATTTTGGTAAATGGTGAACCTCATGTTCCACCCATTTTTACAGATGAAGAAGGGCGGTTTGTTGGAGACTTTGCGCCTGGGATAAAAGTGATACTAAGGCCAAAGTTTGATTTAACAACTCCAGACTCTACTATAAAATCAGATCATACTTTTTCTCCACCATTTTTTGAAGTCAGAAATCTATTGACCCCAATCGCGGGTGTATTGTTTCAGAATACAACCAAAAGAACATTGGAAGGAAAGGTTTATGGTGGAATGTGTCAGTTGCCTGTCATTGATGAAACCAATTCTGATCGGATAATATTTGAATTAAGAGCGGACAATGGTTGCTTCACTCGCAGGGATACAGTTACACTCTCAGATGGTAAATATAAATTTTCAAACGTTCCACCGGTTGAATACACAGTAGGAATAGCTTTGGGATCTACTTCCCCTATATTTAATTATTTTGAAATACAGGGAGGCACTCCAGTAGATTTGAGAATAGTAAAATCGGATACGATTGATTTTAAATACTTATCAAAGCCAGAAATCGAAATTTCAGGTCTAAATAATTATATGTGTTCGGGTGGCGGAACACTAACAACACCTTTAATACTTAAATTGGATAAATTTAATCCATCAATTAGAGTATTCGAACCGTATCTAGACAAGAAATGCTATATTGAAGAAGCGCAGATAGATGTTACAAACAATGTTTCGGATGAAAATAAACGAAGTTATAATTTGACAAACTCACGTTTAAATCTTATGACTAAAGCAGGTGAACCAAATTTTATTCCACCTTATACAAAAAGTTTTAGTGTGGACATTGCCACTCCAGATGGAAGGACTGCTGACAAATCAATAGAAGTAATCGTGCACGGTGAAAAAAGATTGCCCAATGCAATATTGCCAACTAATCCACCCATTTACCCTTTTTATATTCTCAGAGATCCACCGGGAGATGGCAGTACAGCTACCATTGAGAAAAACAAACAAGTGTGCAGGGAATATGCACTAACGGCAAATTTTGTAAACTCAGATGGTATTGCTCTTACAATTGGAAGCGCAACGACCATTCCATTGGTTGGAAAATTAGGTTCTTCGAGTCTTACAGGAAGTTATCAATATACTTTTACAGAAGAAAAAGAAAGAAAAACAGAATTATGCGTATCCTTAAATGAAACTTTTTCAACTCCAGAAAGTGATGAATTTGTAGGTCGGGATGGAGATACGTATATAGGTGCTGTGCTAAATATTTCCTATGGAGGAAATAAAAGGTTAGCTATAATTGAAAATACCTGTGATTTTAAAATTGATACTACTTACAGTGTAGAAATGGATGGTTTTAAATCTGATTTTATTTTTACAGAACACCATATAGAAAATGTAGTTATACCTACCGCAATTGCAGCTCATGATACAACAACTGCCAATAGATGGAAACAATTGGTAAAACGAAATGCAGAATTGAAAAAACGTGCACAAGAACCGGCGGATTTGACTATTAAAGTGAATGAAGGTAATGTTCAAGGTAAAAATAATTTCAAGGATTTGAAAGATAGGGATGGTGATGGAACTAACGACGAAGATGATTATTCTCCTTGGGGAAATACAGATGATGATTATGATTTAGACGGTAAACTTTCAATCCCTAGGTTTAAGTCTAACGAAAAGGTAGATAATTGGAACGGTCAGAAATATCCACCAAGTTTTAAATCACTTTCAGATTTTAACAAAAAAACTTATACGGATAACTGTCCTTCATTACCAAATAAGGATCAAGCAGATCAAGACAAAGATGGAATCGGTGATGCTTGTGATGATGATATAGACGGTGATGGTATTCTAAATACTATGGATAATTGTATTTATACCAAGAATACTATTCAAACCGACACTAATCATGATGGGATTGGAGATGCATGTAATGGCGACTTGGATAATGATGGTATTGATGATTTTAGTGATAATTGTCCTTATACGCCCAATCCCAACCAAACGGATAGTAATACTGATTTAATTGGAGATGCTTGTGAATCTGATGTTGATAAGGATGGAATTTTTGATTACAAAGATAAATGTCCTTATAAAGTTGGTGAAGACTGTGACACAGGCACTGAATTAGATGCAGAATTGACCCTTGGAAAAATGCGTAAAAATGTTACCTTCAGTGCAGGTACTGTTTATACCTCATCCTGGTCGCAAGATTCAGTTACAAGCGTGTCTGAATTGGAAACCGATGATCATAATTTAGGAATTGCATTTGAAGTGGTAATTGGTGATGACATGGAGGGTCCACTTTTCGGAAAAGTTGAAGGAAATGTTGGCTTTAATGGGGGTCATGGGGAATATGAAGCCAATAATAAAACGAGTTCAACTACAGTATCCTATACTTTAACTGACGATGACCGGGGAGATTTTTATACTGTAGATATTTTGAGTGATACACGGTATAAAACACCAGTTTTTAGATTAAGAGGAGGTGATTCAAGTTGTCCATTTGAAAGTGACACCTGCAGAAATCGGGATGGAGTTAATTTTGGAATAGATAGAAATGCAGCTACAAATATTGGTGAAAATGACAAAGCCGTATTTTATTTAAATATTGGAAATGCAAGTGCGACAAATGAAACCAGGACATATGTGATCAGAGCTGTGCCTGAATCTAATCCAGATGGCGCAGTAATCAAAATTGGTGGCAAAGAAGATGAACAAGTCCTTAGCATTCCGGCAGGTGAACAAATAAAAATGGTGATGACAATTGAAAAAGGACCAGTTTCATTTATTTATGATTCCTTAAGAATTGTAATGTATTCTGAATGTGAATTTGACCCGGAAGATGCAGCTAATGGTGATATAGATAAAAGATTTTATAAAGAGTTATCCGTTGATGTCCAATTTGTAGAAGGGTGTAGTAAAGTGAATGTAGCATATCCTGCAAAAGGTTGGGTCGTTACTGATCCGAATCCACTGACTTCAAAGTTACAGATGCAACTAAGTGGTTATGATGAAGATGATACAGAACTTCTTGAAATAAGAACGCAATAT
This sequence comes from Saprospiraceae bacterium, assembly GCA_043769965.1. Classification (GTDB taxonomy): domain Bacteria; phylum Bacteroidota; class Bacteroidia; order Chitinophagales; family Saprospiraceae; genus Vicinibacter. The sequence goes on along the minus strand of JAYVIT010000228.1, from coordinate 6,509 downwards.
AGATTAATTGGAGGTAGTGGTATTTGGATTAATATAGATACCATTCTTAAAGCTGATTTGGGTCCAGTGGATACCTATTCGGATTGGTTCGTCGGGAATTTGAAAGATGCACATTATGAAGTTAGAGCTGTAACCATTTGTAATAGTGGATTAGTACCTGGATCTTCTAATTTTATTGAAGGTAAATTAGAACGAAATCCACCAGAGCTTTTAGGTACTCCTGAACCTGCTGATGGTGTTCTAAGTCCAGGTGATGAAGTATCCATTACTTTCAATGAAGAAATTCTTTGTAATGAAATATTCCAAGCAGATGGAATCGGTACTAATATTAATTTTAATAACCTTGCTTTATTTGATCTGACTACCGGTAAATTGGTGGACGCTACAATAACCTGCAGGGATAATAAAATTGTCATCGTACCAAATATAGATAATCGATTTATTGAAAATCATACATTAAAAGTAATAGTAGATAAAATCAAGGATCTGACAAATAATGAATCAGAAAAAATATTCTGGAAATTTTTTGTGGATCGCAATGCTTTGAATTGGGTTGACAAAACACCAGTGATCGTTGTCAAATACGAAGAAGATTTTGTGCTGGTAGAGCGCAAAATAGAGAATAGAGGTGGTCAGATTATAGAATATGAGTTGAGCAATCTTCCTTCATATTGTAAAATCTATCCTAAAACAGGTCAATTATTACCAGGTGAAGTTAAGGTCATAAATTTTGAGTTTGATCAAACAATGGTTTTTGGAAGAAATCTTGACACCATATTAGCTTTAGGAACTGGTGGAAATGAATCATTAGTAGTTGATGCACGGGTAGTTTGTCATGATCCCGATTGGAAAGTCGATGCTTCACAATATGATTATTCAATGAATTTTGTTTTAGAGCTGGATATAGAGGGTGTTAAATCAAAAGATCAAGAGGATATTGTTGGTGCATTTATCAATGGAGAATTGAGAGGTGTATCCAAAGTCAGATATTATCCATCTATAAATAAATACCTTGTATTTTTAACTGTCTACTCTGATGTCTTTTCCGGAGAAGTTGTGAAAATGAGAATTTGGGATGCCTCCACTTGTCAACTGTTTGGTTCAATACGCGAAATTTTTACTTTTGAAAGTGATGATTTGATTGGATCACCTATCACACAGCAAGTAATACATACCAATGGTTCTGTGCTAAAAGAAATTCCAATTCAAAATGGTTGGAACTGGTTATCATTCAATTTGGTTTTGGCACAACCAACTCCAAATGGTTTATTGTCAGAAATTGATAATCCGAATGATGACATATTTAAAAGTCAGACACAATTTACACAATACGCAAATGGTTTTGGATGGTTTGGTTCACTCAACAATGTGGGTAACACATCCATGTATCAATTGCGAGCGAATGAAATAGATACCATCATGATGATCGGTGCTCCGATAGATCCCGATTCACTAAAGATTCCTATTGCGGTTGGTTGGAACTGGATAAGTTATATTCCACGAGCTCCATTGCCAATCAATAATGCGCTCGAAAGTCTTATTGTACTCAATGGCGACCTTATAAAGAGCCAGACCCAATTTGCACAATATGTAGCAGGTTTTGGTTGGATAGGAAACCTAAGTTATCTGGTTCCTGGTGCCGGATATATACTTAAGAGTTCATTGGTGGATACTTTGATTTATCCGGACTTTTTTGAATTTGCTCCAGATCCTTCTTCTATTATTCTTAGCAGAAATGTACCAGTGACTTCAAATTGGAAAGTAGATCCAGCCAAGTATGAATATTCAATGACACTTGTTGGATTTGTAAGAAAAGATGGAATAAATGTTACGGATAAGGATTGGGAATTGGGTGCTTTTGTCGGAACAGAATGCCGTGGAACAGGTCAAGCCATCTGGGTTGAACCTGCACAAGGTTGGCTGTTTTTCCTCACGAGTTATTCAAACAAGCCTGGGGAATTGGTTACATTCAAAGGCTATGATGGAATTAAATATATGAACTTTAAGGAGCAGATTTATTTTGACATCGATGCACAGCATGGTGCAATTGCTAAGCCATTTATTTTTGAATTATCTGAGGCTACAGCAAATGAAGAAACAGGATTAGAAAATGGCTATCTTAAGATTATACCGAATCCGACAAAAGCGGAAGATCGAACCAGAATCTATTTTTCTACCGGGGAATCTGAAAGAGTTACCCTGCAGATAATTGATATCGCAGGTAGACTTGTTTTCAATCGTGAAATGATTGCAGAATCCGGTGAAAACCAATTGGCTCTTTTAGCAAAAACATTTAGTTCTGGATTATACACCATACGTTTGACAGGTTCAAATCGGGTACTTACCGAAAAACTAATTATAAAATAAAGTGAATTCAACCCTTAGCATCAGGTTATACTTGATGCTAAGGGATTTTCTTTTTTGACTTAATAAAAAATCATGAAACATATCACATTTACTTTCCTTTACTCCCTCATGTTATTTTTTTCTGATGTTCTTAATGCCGGAATTCCAGATTGGACCATTAATCCAAGTAATTTCCAATATTCAATGAGTGGAACCTTACGGGTTAAAATGGATAGTGTTTATTTCAATGCCTCTGATACAAGGATTGCAGTTTTCGTAGGTTCTGAGTTACGAGGTGTTGTAAATGGAGCTGTAATGATATCGGGAAACGCTTATTTCCCAATAACTATTTATTCCAATATGTCATCTGGTGAAATTATGCATTTCAAAGTTTATCTGGCTGCAAGAGATACCATTAATGAAGCAGATGAATTACCTGTTTTCAATCGCAACTTAACACTTGGAAATGTTTCTGCTCCATTTATTCTAACAATTCATCCGAACTGTACATCACCCTTAATTACTTCATGTGTTCGTGATACCATCTTAAATACAGATAAGGGAGTTTGTGGTGCTACCTATTCATACGCAGCTTTATTTTCTGGTTCACCAGCACCTGGATTTACTTATACATTTTCAGGAGCTACTATAGGCAGTGGCACTGGTACTGGCTCTGGTTCCTTTTTTAACAAAGGACTTATCACTGTAAAATTAGTTGCAGATAATGCGTGTAAACCAAAAGACAGTTGTTCTTTTACCATAGCTGTGAATGATAATGAGATGCCGACGATTAGTTGTGACTCGCAGATTAACCAAAATAATGATGCCGGCTTATGCAGTGCTGTTGTAAATTACATGGCACCGACGGGATCGGATAATTGTTTACCAACAACTACTACTCAGACAGAAGGAATGCCTAGCGGATCCGCATTTCCGATTGGAATGACAACGAACATTTTTCAAGTAACAGATGATTTAGGAAATTCAAGTACATGTTCGTTAGTCATATCAATAAATGATACTGAATTGCCTAAGATCACTTGTGGATCTGATATCATAATAGAAAATGAAACCGGTCTTTGCAGTGCAGAAGTAAACTTTGAAACTCCTATTGGAACTGATAATTGTGACGGGGCAAATACGATCCTATTGACAGCATTGGGTAGTGGATCATCCTTTCCTGTTGGAGAAACTGTCACTATATTCAAAGTAACAGATGCGGCTGGTTATAGTGCAACATGTTCCTTTACAGTCTCAGTGAATGATGATGAAGAACCTGAAATCAATTGTTGTGTAGACCTGATTCGCAACACAGATATTGGAGCCTGTAGTTATAAAACAATTAATAGTGAATTCAATGTTGCTTCTTGTTCTGATAATTGTGGTATTGCAAGTAAGTCTTACAAGTTGAGCGGAGCAACTTCTGGCAATGGAACAACGACATTAAGTGGAGTGGTATTGAAAAAAGGAATAACCACTATAGAATGGACCATATTAGATGCAGCTGGTAATTCTTCAAGTTGTAGCAGTATAGTCACCGTAAATGATAAGCAAGCTCCTTTGATAGCATGTCCTCAAAATATCAATGTGTATGCAGCAAAAGCTCAAAACAGTGTGCCTGCTGCTTCTGTAGTTTTAGGTACTCCATCTGTGTCAGATAACTGCGGAATTTTATATCCGATAACTAATAATTCTCCGGTATCTTATCCTCTTGGTATTACCAATGTAAGCTGGATGGTTACAGACTCAAGTAGTAACACCTCAACTTGTAATCAACAAGTGAATGCAATTGTATTTTCGGGGTATTGTGCATACCCACTTGTGGTAAGGCATATTGATACAACTAAAGATCAGGCAATAGTTAAGTGGAAGGATGTAAGATCCGGAGCAGGATATTCTGTAAGACTTCGCAGGCAACTGACTCCGGGAGTTTACACTCCGTATTCAAACTGGATGGCAGCAAGTGGACCTGGAACTTCGCATCAATTTACAGGATTGATGCCAAAATCATTTTACAATTGTCAAGTGAGAACAGAATGTGGTCTGGCTTACTCCATTTTCATAAACGATTGGTTTCATACATTGCCTGGAACAAGAACATTAACTGATCCTGGTAACAACATTGGAGCAGCTAAGACAAATCATCCGAAAGAGTTCGCTTCTATAGAATTATTAGCTAAAAAATCCAAAGATGAAATCACAGTAAAAATTTCTGGATTTGATCAACGGATGAAGGAAGTTACCATGTCAGATCCTAATGGTAACATAGTATTTAAAGTTGAAATGGAGGCCAAGCTTCAAGAGATGGACTTAGATTTAAAAACCTTGGGAGTCCATTCCGGAATATATGAAATTCGAGTGTCTGATGGAATCAATCAAACTACTGAGCAATTGATGATTGAAAATTAGATTTACAAATTCAATGGTACAATTCATATTTTGACGTCATGATTTGAGTCAACCTCAATTTTTAATACGGCATAAACATACGCATTTGGAAAAATGTGTAAACACAGGTATAAAGCACGAAAGGCGACATCAACAATTGTCTATAACAAATTGCACTATGCCGCTACTTTAATAAATTTCTGGATTATGTGACTAACATTACTTTTTTTAAAGCACATCAATGAAGAGATTCCTCACTGGCGTTCGGAATGACATATTATTTTTGGGAAGGGAAGGGAAAGACGGGTCAAGTTAATTTTCTGGGGAGTAAATCAATTTTACAATCTTTCTATGGAATCTCTTTACTTCATAATTCATCATTCGTTAATCGGTGTTCATTATTCATTCAATAGTACTGATACTGAACAAATTAGCAGAATTTCGAATAATGATTAATCCCGAAAGCATTCGGGAATGAATTACGAAGTTTATAAAGTATGGATTTATTATCTAAAGAATATTGAATAATATGTACTCCCCAACTTTTTAACCTGACCCGGAAAGACACGACATGTCGTGTCTTTCCCTTCCCTTCCCACTTTTTATTTGAATGCTGTCATTCCGAACGCCAGTGAGGAATCTTGAAAAAATGGACTAGTAAATAGTGCAATTTGTTATACACAACATCAACAATTCATTAAATTTGTTCTCTAATTTTTTTACGATCTTTGTATTTCATTATTTCAAAATGAGGTAGTGCTATTGTGTTGATTGCATTTTTTTATGAAGGATTGGTTTTTATTGAATGTTGTATTATTTGTCATTTTTCCTTTTACTATTCTTAGGTTGAATAGTTCAGTAGTTTTTTATAATTTAAATTCACTCAATAAAATAGAGTGCATTAAATTGCATACCGAAATCAGTGCATCCAGATTGCATAGATGTTTACCAACAGATTTTGTTGTCAAAGTGTGTAATGAAGGTGCAATAACTTCAATTCAAAATTATATTGATGTCGGATTGGCAAACCAATTCGAAAAAATATTCAATTCAAGTTTAGAGTATTCAAATATAAATCCCAATCTGTACAGATTTCAATTAGGTGAAATCAAAACAGATCAATGTGTCACTTTGCATTTTAGAGCGAAGGTGTTGTGCAACGCTGTCATTCCCGGTCAGACTTTATGTTATTTTGCGCAAGCCTATCCGGATACAACATGTAGAGAGTATAATGCAAGGTGGAGTGGTGCAGATATAAAAGTCTCTGGGACATGTATTGGTAGTACTGTAGAGTTTCATGTCACCAATAAAGGAAAAGGAAACATGGCAAATGCAGGCAACTACAGCATTATTAAAAATGATAAGTTCTATCTGAACTCAACTTATCAATTATTAGCCGGTGAATCAAAAATAATCAATGTACCTTCTGATGGAGCAACCTGGATTGTAGAAGCAACACAAGAAATTAATCATCCTGATCAATCCATATTATCGAAAACCATTGAGGCTTGTTCGACGAACAGTGATTTCTCTATTGGTTATGCGATGATGTATCCATTACCCGAGCAGGGTTTCGCCCATGACGAGGAGTGCCAGGAAGTTAAGGATACTTATGATCCAAATTCTATTTCTGGTTTACCCACAGGATATGGACCTGCAAATTTAGTAAGTCCATTGACTGAATTGGAATATACCATTCGCTTTCAGAATATCACCAATGCAAAAGTTTCAGAACTGAAAATCGAAGATATTCTGTCACCTGCACTGGATGTGCA
>JAYVIT010000227.1:0-5348 GCA_043769965.1 Saprospiraceae bacterium | reverse complement strand
TTCAAAGATTTATTTCAGAATCTGAAACCAGAATTGATATTTCTGAACTGGCAAAAGGAATTTATTTCCTAAGTGCTGAAGGATCCACAAAGTTGAAGTTTATAAAACAGTAAATACCTACGCGATTTTTTAACATTCGCATAAAACATTTGAAATAAGAGGATCATCTGGCGAGATGGTCCTCTTAATTATTTTAGAACAGATACCAAACGCTCGAAAATTAATGATTCTATAATTCCTCCACTAAATTATAAATCTGATGAATGCCGAATAAGGGTATATTGGTTAGCCAAGACTCTTTCCTGAAATCCGACATCGAGGTTCGGAACGAAGTAATCGGGTGATATTTATCATAAAACACTCTAAGGCTTTTAGCGTGTAGGTTTTCTTCTGATTTAACCTCAACAGGCCATGCCTTGGATTTATATTCAATAACAAAATCAATTTCCGTTTGAGACCTACCGGGAGACCAGTAGTACAGTTCCGATTTTTGTAGTGAAATAAGTTGTTGAAGTACATATTGTTCTGTCATTGCTCCTTTGTATTCCTGAAGTACCCTATGATCCTGCAGTATACTTTGGATCTCAATATTTGCCAACGCACCCAACAAGCCAACGTCAAGAATATATAGTTTGAAGGAATCACGATCTTCATAAAATTTAAGAGGAACTTGTATTGCAGATAGATTATTGATCTTGTAAATTAATCCGGAATCAATTAGCCAATGCAAAGCCAGTTCATAATCTCTGGATCGTGCGCCTGGTTTGAGAGCTTTATAAATGAATTTTTTGTTTTCTTTAGCTAATTGAGACGGTATAGCTTGCCACAACATTCGGATGCGTGGTACTATTCCTGCGGGTGCGTGTTTTGAAAAATCGAGTTCATAGGATCGGAGGATATTTTGCTGAATTTCCCTCGCCTTAGCAAAATCTTTGTCGACAACAAATGAAGCAAGAACTTCAGGCATTCCTCCGATAAAATAATACTGTCTGAGCAGGTCCTTAATTTTTTGACTGAAAGCTTTTACAAGAAGCCAATCCTGGCTTCGAATTAATTGAGAAATACTTCCTTCTCCCACTGCATCGAGATACTCCATAAAATCAAGTGGGAAGAGATCCATGAATTCTACCTTTCCAACCGGAAATGAAAATTTTTTACTCAGCGCTATGCCGAGTAAGGAACCAGCACAGGCAATATGTAAGTCTGGAAGCTGTTCATGAAAGTACTTTAAAGCCGTCAGTGCTTCAGGCATGGCCTGAATTTCATCCAGTATCAATAAAGTATAACCAGGAACCACTTTGAAGTTTGTTTCTATTTGAATAGCAGTAAGGATGCGGTTCAAATCAAAACCTCCTGAAAGAACTGTTTTCAAGGCCAGATTGGATTCCAGGTTGATGTAGGCTACATTGTCAAAATGCCGTTTGCCAAATTCTTTAAGCAGCCAGGTTTTTCCTACCTGACTAGCTCCATTGATAATCAGATGTTTATATCCTTTTTTTAACTTCCATGCCAACAAGGTACTAAGTTCTTTTCGTTCCATAAGTACAAATATAACACGAATACGTATTAATTATGTGAATAAATGACATAAATACGTATGAAATAATGTAAATTATTACATTAAAACAAACGAGTTGCTATAATATACACAAAGAAGTGGTGTATATTTAAATAAGGATTCCTGTAAACAAATAAAAAAAGGAGCTGAATGAATTCTATTCACCCAGCTCCATAATTCTTAATTGCTAATTCTATCTATTGAATAATATCTCCCTGTATTTTGGCAGTGGCCAATACTTATCCTCTACCAACATTTCAAGATCATCTACATGTGATCTGATTTCAAGAAACAATGGTTTTACTTTATCGCAAAAGTAAATTGCTTTCTCGCGGCTTGATTTTTGATGTTCTGCTTTCTCGCGTTCTGCAATCATTTTTTCAACTCCGGAATAAACAGCATCGATATGTTGAGCAATAGTTTGAGAAATTTTTTGCTGGGTTTTCATGGAAGGCATTCCTGCATCGATAGCGGATTTCATATTATTCATCAATTCTGTTTGATATCGAATGCTGGCCGGAAGTATTTGATTCATTGCAAGTTCTTCAATTAATGACGATTCAATTTCTACTTTCTTGATATATTTTTCCAAATGAATTTCATGACGGGCTTCCTGCTCCTTCTCATTGAGTATTTTATTGTCTGTAAATAACTTGTGTGCCTTTGGTGTAGTGTATGCATCAAGTGCCAATGGTGTAGTCTTTATATTTGGTAAACCACGTTTAGCGGCTTCATTGGCCCATGCATCACTATAATTATCACCTTCAAATAAAATATTTCTTGCTGCTTTAATGCAAGCTCTGAGTTCTTTCAATATTGCAGAATCTTTTTTCTCACCATCGGCGATATGTTTATCCACTTTTTCTTTGAATTCATTCAACTGGTTACCTACAATCATATTCAATACCATCATCGGATCAGCACAATTTGCAGAAGAACCTACAGCTCTGAATTCAAATTTATTTCCTGTGAATGCAAAAGGAGAAGTCCTGTTCCTGTCTGTATTATCCATCATCACATCTGGAATCATTTTATGAATATCGAGTTTCAATTCGTTTTCTTCTTCTTCTTTCAAATCACCATCCACTCTTTCTTCAATAGCGTCCAATACTTTTGTAAGATAGTCACCAATAAAAACAGAAATGATAGCCGGTGGAGCTTCGTTGGCACCTAATCTATAATCATTACTTTCTGCCGCAATACTCGCTCTCAATAAATCTGCATGATCATGAACTGCTTTTATTGTATTGATAAAAAAAGTAAGAAACTGCAAGTTGTTCCGAGGTGTTTTTCCCGGACCTAAAAGATTTGTACCAGTATCGGTACTCATTGACCAGTTGTTGTGTTTTCCGGAGCCATTGATTCCGGCAAATGGTTTTTCATGGAGCAAAACTATAAGGTGATGTCGGCGCGCAACGCGATCCATCAGATCCATAAGTAATTGGTTATGATCGACTGCAATGTTGGCTTCTTCAAACATGGGTGCACATTCAAACTGGCTTGGGGCAACTTCATTGTGACGGGTTCTTACTGGGATACCTAGTTTGTGACATTCCATCTCGAGATCCACCATGAAAGAATAGACTCTTTCTGGAATTGCTCCAAAATAATGATCTTCCAATTGCTGACCTTTCGCAGGGCCGCGACCAAAAACTGTACGACCACTTGCCATCAAATCTGGTCTTGCATAATACATCGCTTTGTCGATCACAAAATATTCTTGTTCCCAACCGAGAGTGGGGGTCACTTTATTTACAAACCGGTCAAAATATCTTGCTACTCCTGTCGCAGCTTTGTCAAGAGTTTCGATAGATCGAAGTAATGGAGCTTTATGATCCAATGCTTCACCAGTATAAGAAATGAAAACTGTAGGAATGCATAGTGTCTTTGAACCCGCAATATCCATAATAAATGCTGGTGACATAGGATCCCAGGCCGTATAACCTCTGGCCTCAAATGTCGCCCGCAATCCTCCACTTGGAAATGATGAAGCATCTGGTTCTTGTTGTACCAACGCATCTCCGTCAAATTTTTCTACTGCAGATCCAGAGCTTGATAAAGTAAAAAAGGAATCGTGCTTTTCGGCAGTTGTGCCGGTAAGTGGCTGAAACCAATGCGTGTAATGGGTGGTCCCTCTTTCGATAGCCCATGCTTTAATGGCGGCTGCAATCTGGTCTGCCAATTCCCTGGAAATTTTAGCACCATTTGATATAGTGAGACTATATGCTTTATATGCATCATTGGACAAATAGCTTTTCAGTTTTGAGTCATTGAACACATTTTCAGCATAATAGCTAGAAATTTTTCGGTTATCTCTTTCTTTTGGAGACTTGGGTCTGGATAAAAAAAGGCTAAGAGCAGTACTGCGGTTGGTAGACATATTGCTTGGGTTTATAAAAGTGAAAATAAAATGAAGCCCAAAATTATTGATAAATTTTCGCTATTTTACTACCAATACTATGTTTTTAACTAAAAAATGTGAAATATTTTCGAATTAATGGAGCCAATTGTAAATAATTGACTCATTTTTATCACATGATACTTTTATTGATGTAAATTGACGATTGACGATTGACGATTGACGATTGACCATTGACCGCCGACCGCCGAAGAGGAAGAAAGGAAGAATGAAAGAAATTAGGAAATGGAAGTTATAACTTTTTTTTTAGAAACTGCAAACTGTCCCAACAATTCTGTTGGGACTAACTGCAAACTGCAATCTGTATTTCATCATATCCTCTTGTACAATGTGAGGAATTCTTCTTTCCGTGTTTCAGATAAAGCAACTACTGAATTGTCGATCAGAGTAATACTAAGTCCGTTCTGCTTTTGAAATTTGATAATGTATTTAATATTGACAAGGGCACTTCTGCTGATCCTGAAAAATTGGGAAGGATCCAGAAATTCTTCAAACATCTTCAATGTTTTTGCAACTGTAATTTTTCCATTTGATTTGAGATGAATGATGGTGTAATTTATTTCAGCTTCAAGCCAAAGAATCTCATTAATATCTATTAAGTCATAACCATTTTGATGTGCGATAGCAATCCGCTGTGATCCATTTTGAACATTTTGAATGAGCATTTTATAGACCTCATCCATTTTATGATGGTTGTCTAGTTTTTTAACTTTCTCAATAGCATTACGAAGGTCATCCAGATCAATTGGTTTTAATAAATAGTCTATAGCTGAAAGTTTAAAAGCTTTAACTGCGTATTGATTGTATGCTGTAGTAAAAATGATATTAAATTCAGGATGTGAAAAGTGTTCTAGTAATGAAAATCCGGATTCTCCAGGTAGCTCTATATCAAGAAAAACGAGTTGGATGTTATTTGATTTAATAAAAGGCACTGCATTAGAAACCGATTCAAATTCACCCAACAATTCAATATCTTCACAATACATATTGATCATATTCAACAGAGTAGCCTGGCTTTCTTTTTCATCTTCAATTATTATCGATCTGAGTTTATTCATTAGCTGTAGTTTACAATTTGAGAATCGCTTTTGTTCCGGCTGGTTTTCCGGAATGATCAATAAGGTCAATAATTTCTAATCCTAATTTATTTCTTCCGTTGTCAAGAATTTCTAATCTTTCGAAAGTGGATTTTATTCCAGAGGATTTATGCGATTTGTTTTTCCATTCATTAATTTTTTTGGACCTGTCTCTGCCTATTCCATTATCTTCTATGATGCATATAATATCATTTTCTTGTTTAAACATATTTATGGACAAGAACCCGTGCTTTTCAAGATGAAAAAGTCCATGTCTAAATGAATTTTCTATAAT
>JAYVIT010000226.1:0-9130 GCA_043769965.1 Saprospiraceae bacterium | reverse complement strand
TCGTATGCATCCGGTGAAGTACATCTATGAATTCAGAAATAACTTTTTATAAGCCATCGGCGTATACGAATCCAGTTCTGTGATTTTAGCATCATTGATTTTAGGAAGCAGCCAATCGAGGTAATCAGATGGGTTTACATCATTGGCCTTGCAAGTGCCCATAATGGAATAAATTACAGCAATCCTTTCTGCAGCTTCATGTGAACCGATAAATATAAAATTCTTTCTGCCTAGTGCAATCGGTCTGATTTTATTTTCAATTAAATTATTGTCTATCTCCAATCGTCCATTGGTTATATATTTTTCAATTGCAGACCAATTATTTAAAGCATAGGTAATTGCTTTGCCGAATAATGATTTAGGAGTTGCACTTACTGCATATTCTTGTATTTTCAAATGTACGTGTTTCAATATGGGTAATGCCAGTGTTTTGCGCGCAGCCAAACGTTCTGCAATTGTCGCATTGTCGTCTCTGAGTGATTGCTCTATACTATACAAGAGTTGAATTTGCTCTATTATATATCCAGCTCTTACCTTGTCATTGTCTAAGGCTTGTTCAAAATATCTTCTGAAATGAGACATGCAACCCACATGAATAATATCTGGATTTGCTTTTGCTATACTCTTGTATACTTCATAGCCATCCGTTTGTAAATAACCGGTGTATCCTTTGAGTATGTTTGTAGGACCTTCGCGACCTCGGCTTTGCTCATAATTGATCACTACTATTTTTTGTTCAGGGCTGTAATAATACCACATGTATCCTAAATGAGTACTATTTTGCCTTTCTCCATCCTGCACTCTTATTCTTGTCTCGTCAACTTGAGTGTATCCTGATGATTTTAACTGATTCAGTAAATGTTTGCTAAGAGGTATCAGAGTATTAATTGTACCATGCGTCCAACCATTCATCGTTGAACTTGGGATTTTCAATCCTGCATTTTTCAGGATCTCTATAATTCTATATTCCGGTAAATGGTATACAAATTTATTTACCAGGATAAAGTTTATTAAACTGATATCAGCTTCACATTTGGCGATTGGCTCCGCAACCGGTTCGGCTATTATTATTTTCCCATCAGTTGGATCTAAATACTTGGAACGGACATAATGCTTGATGTATAGTTTCCCTGGTTTGAATGCCAATTTTTCCTGCACACTCTCTCCAATGTATGTCATTCCACTTACATCTTGTTGCATCGGCAACACCTCACGTTCCACAGGCAAATGTGTACACTGTGATAATAATTGTCTGCCTTTGTGATTGCTTTTTTTAGGCTTAGTTCTTTCGTAAGTGATTTTCTCTTTTTGCAGTTCAGGGGATGCTTGAACTAAATTATTTTGATCAAACAAATTCGGAAAAGATGAGGGTTCTAAAATAACACGTTCTCTGCGTTGTCCATACACCATCCTTTGCAATTGCGAGTATTGATCAAATAATACCAGGTAAGATTCTGTCAATTCTTCCCGAGATAATTTATTTATATCTGAAATAGTCACACATAAAATTACGTATATTCATTCACATAATGAAAATATTTCATACATTTATTTGTGCATGTTGATCATTATTTTTATTCAATATAAATCGTTTTCGTTGATGCACTTTTTGCAAACTGATCCCTCCAATCAGCATCACCAAATGATCGTACCGGATGGAATATTTCTTATCCATCGTTACCAGCTTTTCGAATCTGCCTTTCTCTAGCTTTTTATAGTACAACACAAAACCATCTCCATCCCAAACCAATATTTTGATGATATCTCTCGGCTTATTGAAGAATATATACACATCGCCATTTACCGGATCGCTTTGAAGTTCATTCCTAATAATTCCAGATAAGCTATTATATCCGCAGCGCATATCAGTATCGATCGTATATACATAAAATCGTTGGTGCGAATGAAATCCCAGCATTACATCAACTGCCTGATGTATCCAGTATCCAGCATAGAATAAATGTGTAGTTCCGTTCTATTTGGATAAATAAGACTCATAATGGGAATTGTCATTGCTAACGGAGAATCCATTGAGTCAACCAGTTTAAATTTACCATTGATTTTCTTCTTCTCTAATTTGGTTTTCCAATACCTGAGGGTGTGTTCATTGATTCCATTGGCTTGACAATACTTCCTAATACTTAGGCCGGATTCTTCATGTTTAATCACATGATCCTCCATTGACATTGCTTGAACATCTAAATTCATTGTATCTGTATTTTGTTAGGGCAAAGGTAACGGCCACTCAAGTTATATCAATTATGCAGTTGGTCGGATGCATACGTTGGTTCAATTCAAAAACTTCCATTGTAATCCAAACTTGAAGAAGAAGTCATATATAGGATATGATCTCACTAGCGATGGTCTTTCTTTTAGCCAAAAGGAATCCAGGTTATCAACATCTATCAAAAATTTAAAATCAGATACCTGAAAATACATAAACATTCCCACTGAATAAATCAGGTCATTTGGAATTTCTGAGGCGTGAAACAGTTGAATGATTGGATTGAAATTAAATTTGTGTTTGTAATCATATACAAGGATTGAAGCCCCGATTTCAGCATTGACTACTTTTTTGAATAGTGAAAGTTTAGTGGACAACCGGTGACTGGAGTTCCATCCGGAAAAATGTCCTGGATCAGGATTGAATAATTCGTAATTGAATCGCGAATTAAATTGCAAACGTTTCCAGGATAATGGCAAATGAATGTGAAAATTAAATTTGTTGATATTACTTATTTCCGTAGGAAAAGAAAGGGTATCCAGGTAAATGAAATTTGAATAATTCGACCAGCTCAGATTTATTTCCGAATGGAGATACTTATTCGTGTTGAGTGTAATTGCAAAACCCGATTCTTTGATAAATTTATTTTCAAAATTATTTTGCCAGTGAAAGGTTTTATTTAGTACGAGACTCTTATATATATATGGAATCGGATCTGATTTTAAGAATACCGACAATTTACAATTAACATATTTTTGATTCTTAATTTGTAAACTCAGATTAATATCGGGCGAGCTACTGTTGCGAAGAATTTTGAGATATGCTATTCCATCAAAATTAAGATTATTATTCAATTGATATTTTGCAGCAAGCTCAAGTTGATAAATATTATATTTGGTATCCAATGTGTCATGATCAAATATAGTGCTCTCATATCTGCCACCAAATTTCGATTCAATCTTATCTGAATAAAACAAACGTATGCCCAACGAATTGGTCCAGACTTTTTGTTTTAAGATATGTTGTATAGAATGTGAATCAATCCAGAATGATTTGTAAATCTTAGCTGACGAGTCAATGCTTGGATCAGAATACTGAAAAGTATAGTCGGTATAAAATGACTTCAGGTATAGAACTGGTTTCAATACTTCGATTTTAGATAAGATTGGAAAATCTGCATTAAAGCCTATGGACCTCTCGTCAATAGTCGTTGTGGCGGTACTTATATTTACAAGCGCTGATTCGCGGACAGTAAAATTCGGGTCGGAAAAAATAGTATCTGAAGATATTCCCCAATTGTTTTCCATCCTGTGACGTTCATCCAGGTATAACACATTGATATGAAGTTTATCTTTTTTGCCCGAGTATTGGATACCTGTTGTGAATAGTGTATTTTTTTGTTTGCCATTTGTATAAATACCCTTGTAACTTTCCTTGTCATAAGAAAAATTCCAGAGTAATCGGTTGCGAAAGTTTTCAGCAAAGATTAAATGGATGTCAAAATTGTCTCCAAACCCTGCTTGCGAGTTTGAGAAAGCCCTTCCCCGATGTGTTGAAATTTCAGCGATTGGTTTATTCGGTAATAAAAAAGTGTACTTGTCAAATCCTGACATACCGAAATGCAAAGAGTTGATTCCATGATTATAAATTCTTTCGTTGAAATGAACATTTGCAAGATGGAATTGCGGAGAAAAGTAATTATTTAGTTGAATACCTTTTTCTGTTTTGCTATGCAGTAAAGAATTGTTGGTATCAATCTCGTTTAAAATATTGGTTTCATCTGCCTGTAATGATTTTATTGTAAACGGAATTTTAGCCAGGCTATCAAAACGTGCTTGTATGAGTGAATCGGATTCGGTTTGTGACCATAACAAATTAAAAGATAAAATCAAGACGATTGTAAATACAGCATTCCTGAAATTTAAATTCATCAGGAATGTTGCACTATTTTGTATTAAAAAGGATGATATCAAGGCTATGGAACTTTTACGAATTTATTCGTGCTTATAACCTGACCCTTAGCAAATGATTTAAAAATATAAATACCAGGTACTAAATTATCTAAAGCAATAAAATGTTGTATGCGGTCTGTTTCAAACTTGCCATCAATTAGTACCTGTCCTGAAATATCTGTGATCTGATAATTGGAAGCTGAAGCAATGTTTTCTAAAGCAATGCTGAGTTGATGACTAGCTGGATTTGGAAACATGCTAAATTCTGTTTCGATTGTCTTGGTATCAGTTGGAATAGATTCACAGGAATAAACAACATTGCAAGGTTTTTCAACACCTTCTACTACAAACATTCCATTTTGCATGTCGGCAACTACAATATTGCCTGATGGTAAATATGGATAATTACCCCATGATCCTTTATAACTTCTTAGATTTGGAAGTTTACTTGTAGGATAAAAAGCTTCAAGAATTGGTTTTGCAGGATTTTTGATATTGTAAACCTGGAGACCATCATAATAATAAGAAACATAAGCATAATCACAAGAGACCAATGGGTTGTGAGGAATGGTATTCATGGAGTCTTTTGAAGCAAATAAAGTGGAAACTACTTTTCCATTTGTGATATCGTGAAGATCAAACACTTTCAAAGGAGAGCCATGAGTTTCATCAGCCATTACATAAGTCAAACCATCAGGCGTCAACCAACCCGAATGATTATATCCTGGAAAGGGATATTCACTTGGCTTAAGGGTTAGAATGGGTTTGGGGTCTTTCGGGTCGCTAAAGTCCATAATCGCCAAGCCATTTTGGCCACAGTTTAAATACGCAGTATCATTTCGAACATAAGCATCATGTACATGGGAAGCATTTATATCTCCAAATTGATTATAGTGTCCAATGAATTTTGGTTTTACCGGATCGCTGATGTCATAAATGCCCAATGCAAAAAATCCATTGGTTGTACTTTCAGAACAAGTATAAAGTCGTGCTTTTGGTATGTCGATAAAAATATTGTGAACTCTTACCATGAATTCTTTTGAATCATAAACCACAAAAGCAGTATCTGGTAATTGAGAGATATCAATGATCTGCAAGCTGCTTTGTCCTTCATCGCAAACTGCATAGAGATAACATTTGTAATCATCGTAATCTCTATGAATGACATGTGCACCATTGGAAGCACCCGGTATAAGTATTCGTTGGAATATAGCTGTTGGATCTGTCACATCGATGATATGTGTACCTGAAGTAGATCCTATCACTCCATATTCTTTTCCATTTACCCAAAAGCCCCAAGCCTCATTAAATGCATTATCATACGCCGAAGAGCCGACCACGTTAGTATCTCTCCAATGTCCAAGAAGTTTTAGTTGTTTGATTTGAGCAAAATTTAAATCTATATGAAAAAGAAAAAATGCTATACCGAGAAAAAATAATTTCATTTGGTTGAATTTGATTTAACAGGTTAATTTATTTGAATTAAGAATAATGATTAATGAATCTTGATTTTTAAAGTAAACGAAATTCCTAATTCCTAAATCCTGAATTCATAATGTGATCGTAATTACATATTCAGTATAGCAGGATTCATTCCCATTGTAGAAAATCCTCCATCATGAAAAAGATTTTGCATAGTCACATAACGGGTAAGATCAGAAAACATCGCGACGCAATAATCGCCGCATGCATCGGCAGATGCATTACCTAGCGGACTCATTTTGTTTGCATAGTTATAAAATTCCTGGAATCCTTTTATGCCCGAACCTGCTGTGGTCATAGTTGGAGATTGTGAGATGGTGTTCACTCTAACTTTTTTTAAAGTACCGAAGTGATATCCAAAACTTCGTGCAAAAGATTCCAACAATGCTTTTGATTCGGCCATTTCACTGTAATCCGGAAACACTCGTTGCGCTGCGATATAGGTCAATGCTAAAATAGATCCTCCTTCTTGTATGGCATCCAGTTTATAAGCAGATTGCATGAGTTTATGAAAGGATATAGAAGAAATATCAAAGGTCTTCTGCATAAAATCATAATTGATATCGGTGTACGATTTTCCTTTTCTCACATTTAAAGACATTCCGATGGAGTGCAAAACAAAATCAATCTTACCACCGAGCACCTCCATGGATTTGGTCAATAAATTTTCAAGGTCCTCTACAGACGTTGCATCAGCACCAATCAATTCTGCATTCAGTTTCGTCGACAATTCCTGAATTTTACCCATCCTCAAAGCAACAGGTGCATTGGTCAATGTTATTCTGGCACCTTGCCCCACACATTTTTCAGCTACATGCCAGGCAATGGATTGCTCATCTAATGCTCCGAAAATGATACCTCTCTTATTGGCTAACAGATTGTTTGACATACTGATTTATTTTTGGTAAAAGTAATAAATAATAATTGACCGCCGACCACCTGCCTGCCGGCAGGTTGACCGCCGACCGCCGATTGTAGGGCATTTAGTAATATGAATTTAAAAATTTCATTTTTATTAGACAATCTATTTTGATATTAATTTTTTAAATTTATTTTTCACTTGCCACTTTTCACTTGCCACTTGCCACTTGCCATTCTTTTATGCCATTTCAATCAATTCCATTGCATTTTTCAAAGCAGCTTTGGTTGGCGGCTCTCCGCTTAACATTTTTGCCAGTTCATTGAGTCGTTCCGTTTTATTCAGTTGCTTGATATTGGTATTTGTTTTTTTGCCTTCGTGTTCTTTGTAAACATAATAGTGGTGATTTGCTCTGGATGCTACCTGGGGTGAATGCGTGATGCAGATGACTTGTTGATGTGTCGCCATTTGTTTTAGTATGTTACCCATTTGCAAAGCAATTTGTCCGGAGACACCTGTATCTATTTCATCAAAAATCAAACAACCCGCTTCATTTTTTTTGGCGACCTGAGATTTAATAGCAAGATTAAAACGCGCCAACTCTCCTCCTGATGCCTGATCCTTTATTGGACGGAGAACACTGCCTTTATTTGCTGCGAATAAAAATTCAATCTGATCCATACCAGAATCTTTGAGATCTTCAGTAGGCGTAAGTTGGATATTAAATTTAGCAAATTCCATTCCCAGTTGAATGAGCAATTGATTGGTTTGTTTGATCAACTCAGTTGACTTTGTAGTTCTTTGTGAAGAAAGATGAGTTGCATCCGAAAGTAATTTCTTTTTTGTATCTTCTATTTTTTTATTGAGTTGTTCCAATGATTCATCAGACGTGCTGATCAGATCAAGTTTGGCTTGCAATTCATTTCTGACAAGTATTAATTCGATATCCGTATTCAATCGATGTTTTTTTAACAAGCGATTCAATAAATCGAATCGTTGATTGATGTTCCCAATTTTTTCTTTGCTATAATCTGTTTGATCAGCAAGCTGTTCAAGTTCATTGCTTAAATCTTTAAGTTCAGTTTTCGATTGATCAAGGCGATCATAAATTGATTTTAATTTATCATTGATGCGGATATTTTTTAACAGATTCAAGCATTCCTGAATTTGATCCAATATGCCAGATTCTCTTTGAATTAAATCATAACTTAAGCTTGAGTTGGATTTGATTTCTTCTGACTTGGATAAAACTTTTAGTTCTTCTTCAAGCAAAGTCAACTCATTTTCTTTCAGATTGGCTGCATCCAGTTCAGTAAATTGAAATTCGACAAATTCTTTTTCGATTAGTCCCTGGCGGATTTTTTCCTCAATTTCTTTTTTCTGTGAAAGCAGATCCTGGTATTCTTTAAAATTCTTTTTATACAGTATAACCCGATCCTGAATTCCGGAAAACGAATCGAGAATCGCCAACTGGTAATTCCGGTCAAAAAAATCGAGGTGGTCAAATTGTTGGTGAATGCTTAGCAATGAAGGAGCCATTAAAAGAATGTCACTCAATAGTGCTGGGCTATCATTGACAAATGATCTTGATTTTCCTGAGGGTAAAATTTCTCTACGGATGATCAATTCGTCTTCTGTTTCCAGATCAAATTTTTCTTTAAATAATTTTTGAATGGAAGCAGAGCAATTAAATACAACTTCCACGAGACATTTTTCATCGGGATTTCTCAGCACCTTCACATCAGAGCGGTTTCCTAAAACCAATTGCAAAGCACCAATGATAATTGATTTGCCTGCTCCTGTTTCACCGGTAATTACCGTGAGTTCATTTTGCCAGTTTATTTCTAGTTGATCTATAATTGCATAATTCCTGATCAGTAGGGATCGCAACATAACGTGTTATTTTATTTATTGAATTTGTTCTCCTAATTTTACTGCCTGCATCATATCCTGATTCGCAGCAGATTTATTTCCAAGTGCTTCATATGTTTTGCCTCGTTCTGAATAAAACAATCCTACATTCGGTTTTAACCGGATTGCTTTGGAATAATATTCGATCGCTTTATTTGGATTGTTGAGTGCTCTTAAACAACGTCCTCCTTCATACCAAAGGTCGCCATTTTTTGGATCAAGTTTTAAATAGCTATCGATATCAGCCAGTGCAAGATCGAAGCGACCTGCTTGATTGTAGATGATGGACCGGTTCAGATATCCCACTTTCCAGTTTTTATCGAGTTCCAATCCTTTGTTGAAGTCGGTGAGGGCTTCTTCCATTCGTCCAAGTTTAGCTTTCGCGGCACCCCGGTTTACATAATACTCTGCTTGTGGATGCAAACTAATGGCCTTGTCATAATCGAGAATAGCTTTGGCATCTTCATTCTTATTGAAAAATAATTTTGCACGGCTATTATAAGTGCCATGTCCCGCTTTTAATTCAACAGCCCGATTGTAATCATTCAGTGCCTGGTCGAAAAGCTTTTTGTCGCGAAAATAATTTGCCCGGTTATTATAAGGTAACGAAGTGTTTTTATAATATTTTAAAACATGTGTCCATAAGGTGTCGGAGTTTTTCCAAATCTTAGTTTGATTGTAAGATAGAAAGGCAAAGTATAG
>JAYVIT010000225.1:0-3945 GCA_043769965.1 Saprospiraceae bacterium | reverse complement strand
GTGTAAAACAATATATACGTAAAATAGTAATTTAAATCACAACAAAAACGCAGTCGACTTGTAAGCCACTGGCTATAACAAAAGCTTTGTAAAATGCATGTGTGAATCTTTACCCTGAAACTTAAATTTTCAAAGTATAATATTATTACCAATGAAATTTTTTGCTTCGATTTCCATGACTTCGCAAAAATTCTCATAGGTATGCTTATTTATTAAACCACACAACATATGAAAAATTTTATTTTTTTATTCACGACATTAATTATTTCAGATTTGAGTTATGCTCAACCTAAACCGGCAAACATCGCAAAGATCATTCACCTTGATAATGATATTTACCATTGGGACTGGGGCAATAAACCTGAACATGTGAATTATAAGATCAACGTTATAAAATTTCGCAATGCAGAACAATATAATGTCGATACCACGCATAATGCATCAAACGATAGTCTGGAACTAAGTCCTGGCGATGAATTCTTCGATCCTGAGACTGATTCTATGTCTGTTCAATATGTTTACTTTAAACTAGCAACTTTTGTGCGTGATTCTTTAATTCCATTGTTGGAAATTGAACAGGCAGTATACGATGCTTCCGATTTCAAGGGATATCTCGACAGAATAAAACATATTGAAACCATTTCCTTGTTGGATTTTGTATTCAGAGATGTGGTTCGGAAAAGTGAAATAAATCCGCAGGATACAATATACAGCACCCATCAATTAAAAGAAATGTTGTTGCTCATCAGCAAACGCATGGAAGAGATCATGGCAGATAATATTTCCATGTACCGTTTTACAGAAACTTCTAAAAAATGGATACGCGGAGTTTATATCGATCATGGAAATGATTTTCTCAGTCTTGCGAGTTGGTATAACGACGACAGAGACATGACAGGTTCTTTCCGCATAGAAATTGCCACCGACCAATTTAAAATGCGTGTGTTCGACGGATATTCAACTCAGAAATTAAATTTGAACAGTAGAAATTTTTATAGTTACCAATCCATTTTTTTTGGTGGAGAAGGATATACTCCTTATTTAAGAGATACAACAATATTTAATTCGAGCACTGCAGTTGATACCAACGACAGACCTTATGCAGCATTTCAATATTTGGGAAGAGCAAAATTCCGTGTGAGCAGGCACGGAAAATTTCGAATGATGAACCAGTTTAAAATAGGAACCATTGGATCTACCAGACCCGGAATTATTCAATCAGTAATACACAGAGATGTAACTATAAGGTCCTATACTCCGAATGGATGGGGCGCACAGATCGCGAATGGCGGAAGATTAGGATTCAGTGTCGAATATTATCCCGAATGGATGCTTACACATGTTAGAACCAGGAGTGGAATAAATCTTTCCGTTTTCTCCGAATTAAAATACGGTACAGATATGACCTCTGCAGGTATTGGTTTAAACTATAGCAATAAAGGTTTTTTACAATCAGGAGGAATTAATTTACCCTTTGTTGACAGGACGTCTACTGACTTCAAAGAATTTTTGCGATTTAATATTATTTATACAGGACGTGTGGGTTATCGCAGAGTAATTCACAATTCTATGTTAGAGGGATATGGAATAATAAAACACCGGATAGACGAAGACCCAACTTCGCCAATTGACGTTTATCATCTCGAACCTGATCAAATGGAAAGAAATGTTTTTATTTCTGAGTTTTCTCTGAATATCCGATTTAATTATTGTGGTCTTGTTTTAAAGCAAGTGATCATGAGTCCGGAATATGATCTTCCTGTAAATTCAAAAACGTATCTGGTAGGAGAAAAAGGTGCAACAAGCAATCACAATACCAGTGCATGGAGTCATTATGGTACGGTGGGGATATTTTTTCTGTTGAAATGATTTTTAGGAAAAATGAATTACTCAATAAAAAGGGGACCTTTGCTTATTGCTCGGGTTGTTTAGTCTCTAAACCTGAAATTAATTGGATCACAAAAACATTTGGATTTTGAAAATTCAAGAAATGCCAAACGACAAAGAAATTACCCAAATCAGCAAGTTTTTAAGTTTGGTATTGCGACATAAACCGGAAACTATAGGTATTGAACTGGATGAAAATGGCTGGACAGATGTTGACATGCTGCTGACAAAGTTAAAGGTGAACAATTTTAATATTGACCTTGAAACTTTAAAATTTGTTGTAGAAACAAATGCAAAACAAAGATTTGCTTTTAATGATGCCTTCTCTAAAATAAGAGCAAATCAGGGACATTCTGTTGAAGTTGACTTAGGTATTAAATCCCAAAAACCTCCGGAAATTTTGTTTCATGGAACTGGAGCAAATTCTGTGTCATCCATTTTACAAACCGGCCTCGAAAAGAAAGGAAGAAATCATGTGCATTTGAGTAAAGATATAGACACTGCTATCATGGTTGGTCAACGCCATGGAAAATCATTTGTATTCGAGGTATTGTCATTAGAAATGTACAACAATAACTTTGAATTCTATTTATCAGAAAACGGCGTATGGCTCACTGAACATGTTCCGGTTAAATATTTACGACATCATGATCGTTAATATTATTATCCCCATTGATTTTTTTAAGTCTGTTTTTTATTTTTGGCTCTACTCACTCATTCAAAATTAAAACTTACCTTTAAGAGTATTAAAAAAATTGAGTATAAGATCAGTGAATACCTAAATGAAAATCTCTGCCATAACTATCAGATCCAAATATGAATGGATCATAATACTCGTGTTAATAACGGGTATTGGAATATTTTCTATTTACACAGCTTCCGAAAGTCACGTTTGGGGAGATGATTTTGCCCTATATTTATCTCATGCGAGAAATATTTCAGAAGGTAAATCCTATGATGATACGGGATTAATATTGCATGAGTTTGCACCTACTTATTCTCCCCAAAATTATCCGCCCGGGTTTCCTTTAATCCTGGCCCCTATATATAGTATAACAGGACTCAATTTTTACGACTTAAAAATATTTATTATATGTTGGTTTTTGTTATTATTATGGTTGATATGGATATATTTTAAAGATAAGATCGAATTTCCCTGGTTATTTATTATTCTTTTAATAGTTGGGTTAAGCCCGTTTTTCAGAGATCAAAAAGAAAATATTTTGGCAGATCTACCGGCTGCATGTTTTATTTTACTTGTTTTTATTATGGACGAGAAACGCAGGCTTGCACCGGGTAAATATTTTTATCTATTCATATTTGCATTGGTTATTTGGTTTGGTGGTGCTATCCGGGTTACAGGTCTTTTGGTATTACCCGCTATTCTGCTTTTTGAGTTGATACAATTTAAAAGGATAAGCA
Source organism: Saprospiraceae bacterium (assembly GCA_043769965.1). Lineage (GTDB taxonomy): Bacteria > Bacteroidota > Bacteroidia > Chitinophagales > Saprospiraceae > Vicinibacter. Next base: position 636 of record JAYVIT010000225.1, on the reverse strand, counting down.
GAGAAAGCATCTTTGTAACCATTACTGTTGCAGGGTTAATTTTAATACAAAGCCTTCTAATGCCCTCAAGTGATTATATGAATATTCTTTTATCTGAATTTAACAAATTTAGTTCAAATATTATTGCTGATAATTCATTTGGCAGAGCAAATAATTATATTCGTTCCTTTTCAAGTATTACTCACCTCTCTTTTATAACCCGATTGAACACGAATTTGAACGAACTTATTTTTTGGATCTTTCATATAACTGCTGCGGTGGGATTTTATCGAAAGGCAAACAATAAATTTTCCCCTCTTGAATTATTCGTTGTATTTTATATGTTGCTCATTTTTGTTTTCCCTGGTTATCAGGGAACACGGTACTTAATTCCGATCATTCCCTTTTATTTTTTTTACAGTATGTACTGTTTGCAAGGTATGAAAGTAAAATGGGTTTCCAATTCATTGATAGGTGTTTTGATTCTTTGCTTGACTTTCATTTATATTGATGATCACAATCGTATGCCGAGGCATGAAATATCAGATGGCGTACAATCGAAGTCGGCGGAGGAAACGTTTCAATTTATTCGCGAAAACACATCCGATGATGCTGTGCTCATGTGTACAAAGCCTCGGGCTTTTTGCTTATTTACAG
>JAYVIT010000224.1:0-4679 GCA_043769965.1 Saprospiraceae bacterium | reverse complement strand
GGATTATTTACTTTCGCTTTGCCAAGCAACAACAATCCTCCCCAATCTCCTGCATTCCTTTGTCCTGCTGGTTTGGCACTTGTAAATACAATAGGTTTTTGAACTGTACCGATCGCATTTATTTTAGACCCGCGTGTAAAAACCAAAGCCGCAGGATTTCCGCGAATGATGGTGCCAGGATCTATGGTTACTGTTGCATCATTTACAACATAAATAAAATTTGTTCCTGATAATTCATAAATATTATCAGCGGTCCAATGCGCATCCGCAGAAATATTTGCTGTAATCTGTATTACATTTTGTGCAAATACAAAAACGGGTAGCGATAAAATTAAAATAGATAAAAATCTTTTCATAATAAATTGTTTTTAATTGATTGTGATGTCTCTATAATTAACTCCACAAAATTACCAGTAATCAAAGCAAGCTAACCAGACTCCGTGTTACGAAATAATTAATTAATTGTTTAGTAATGATTACGATACATTGGCTTAAAATTAAAAACAGCTACCTGTTCGCACAGATAGCTGAATGTAAAAAAAGTGTTGAAATGAATCTTAGAGGAAGTCTTTAGCTTAATTGTGATGAGTTAATAGTCAAGGGTAAATAAAAGAATTTCCCATTCTTTAATTCTTTCATTTTTCATTCCTTAATTTCTTCCCTACAGCCTATTTTAGAGAAAAACTAAACGTCAATGAATAATTAACTCCTGTTTTATAATCTAAAATAACTGTATCGTCTTTATCATATTTTCCAGAATTATTTTGATCCTGATAAAATAAATTGGATTCATTTAATAGATCAGAGATTGCCAGTTTGAGTTGGAAACTCTTTCCTAGTTTTTGTGTGATTTGTATATCCAATAAATTTTTTGGTGCTTCATAAGTATCGAGATACCCATTTGATCCCACCAACCAGATTCTTCTACCAATGCTATTGTATAAAATACTTGCTCCAAATCCAGATGAAGGAGTTTGATAACTCAATGCGAGATTGAGTAAATAAGGTGATTGAGATTGTAAAGATCTTTCTGATTTATTCTGACCTGCAAAATCGCTCAAATCAACCATTGAATAGATCCATGCAGCATTCGCTCTGAATTGAAATCCTTCGAGTGTATTTGTCATCCTTCCCAAATCATATCTGATTTCTGTTTCAATTCCGTAATTCTCTGCACTACTTGCATTCTGAAAATTAAAATTCTTGGTTCCAGCTCCCAAAGTCTCATAGATTTGTTCCACAGGATTTTTGAAATGTTTGTAAAAAGCTGAAACACTTACATTCTGTCCGCCGGAAAAGAATTTTTCAAATTTTAAATCCAAGTTACTTACTTCAGTTCGCTTCAAATCAGGATTACCAACAATAGAAGCAGAAAGATTGAAATCATAAAAAGAAAATGGTGCGAGTTCTCTAAAGTTAGGTCGTATGATAGTATTCGAACCAGAAAGCCTGAGATTGGTACGATCATTTAATGAATAAACGAAATTGATCGAAGGAAGATAATCAATATAGATTTCATCCAAACTGATTTTCTTTCCACCATAATCAAATGAATTTAATTTTTGATGGAATGATTCAACACGCAGACCACCAATTACTCTCAATTTTTGTGAAAACAAGGAATGATCAATCATCACATAACCTGCTGCTCCAGTACCTGAGGCTGTATACGAATCATTTGGATTGGTTGATTCTTTTAATACAAATCCGTTCTCATTGATATTTTTATGATCTAATATTTCACCTACACCTTGAGTCAGCAATTCAAAAGGAACAAAACTTTTTGCATACGTATATCCGAAAACTCTTCCATCAAACGTGCGATCCCTAAAATCTCCATTGACTCCAATTTTCACCATGCTATTTTTCGTTTCGCTCATCGAAATATTTAAGCCCGCTCTACCTGTATAAAATTTTTCATGTTGATTGGAATAAAATCTTCCTGCATAGTTGGGTGATGGTGCACCGGGAGGAATATAAGCTACAAAAGGATCAGTTTCATAAGCATCATCATTTCGTGTATACGTCATCCTTCTATAAGAAGGTGTTTTTTTGTCAACAATGGATTGTGCAATGGACCATTTCAACATCATGCCTTTCTCATTAATTTCATGCTCACCAGTGAGTTGATTATTTAAAGTGCTTGTACTGGAATAAAGCATGGAATATGCTTTAATGCTTCTGGTTTGCTCGATCTCGTGCCCTTCTCTTTGAATATATTGATCATCTCCTAAAATAGTAGCCAGATTATTAAAAGAGATTTTATGTTTTGAATTGATGCTATAAGTTGCATTCAACATACCACCATGATTGTTGGATATTTTGGATTGAAGATCCGCGTATTGATAAATTTGTGTTTTATCGGTATTGAAATCAGCTCTGTTGAGTTGAGAAAATTTATTGTTGTTTTGATAAGTCAAAGCGCCGATGATACCGAAGCGGTTTCCAAATAATCTCGTTGTTTTTCCTCCTGCAAGTTGAATGTTTTGTGAAGGCATCATGGAAGGAGTATGAGTAATGATCCAATCATTTGCAACATATTTACTTGTTGCAAAGCGGGTAAGCGGATCACTCAATGCAACTTTAGTAACTCTGGAATCGAGTGTTCTCTTACTATTATCAAAACCCATCCAATCTTTATTGCCACCTTCATAAAAATTATAGGGTTTAAATGTAGAAACAGAATTTATTCCTGTACCGATTGAGAATTCTACGAAAGGTTCTTCAGAAACTTCTTTAGTATTAACCTGAACAATTCCACCAGCAAATTCTCCAGGAAGGTCAGGTGTTGCTGTTTTAAATATAACTAAATTGGATAGAACACTTGAAGGAAATAAATCAAAACTGAACGAACGTTTATCAGGTTCTGTACTTGGCAACAAATTTCCATTCAATAAAGCATTGTTGTATCTGTCAGCCAAACCTCTTATGATTACAAATTTCTGATCGACAATGCTTGCACCGCTAACGCGTTTCAATACATCGCTGGTTGTTTTATCCGGAGCTTTTTTGATATCGTCATTTGAAATACCGGTAATCATACCAGGTGATTTTTGTTGAAGCATGCTGATTGCGATTGCATTCTGCTTATTGACTCTACCAACGACAACCACATCAGCCAAAACGGTAGATTCTTCTTCCAAAATAATTTCTTCATTAATTACGGTTGCTGGACTTAAATCATACGTTTTCATCAATTTCTTGTATCCAACATACGCGACAACTAATTCCTGCTTACCAACCGGTACTTGTTTCAATTCGAAATTACCATCAAAATCAGAAGTTGTTCCGATAGAAGTTCCGGCTACTAAAATCGTCGCTCCAATGATGGTCTCATTGTTTGCTTTATCTTTAAGTTTTCCTTTAATGGTGCAAACCTGGGTGAACGAAATACTGTTTATCAGCAAGAATACAAGCAGGTTAATTAATCTCAACATCTTTTTAAATTTATACACAAAGTTACGGAGATGTAAAGCTGCACCATGTATAGCTGTCATTATCTAAACTTGATCTAATTGTAAAGTTTGCGTATGTTTAATGTTAAGAGAAGGTAAGGGGTAGGATTTTGCCTGCCTAAAAGCGGCAAGCAGGGATTTAGGATTTAGGATTTAGGATTTAGGATTTAGGATTTAGGATTTAGGATTTAGGATTTAGGATTTAGGAAAAAAAATTAAATGACACTATTTGTTCCGGTTAATGGTGATTTTTTTTCAAATCAGATTAAAAATAAATTCTATTAATATTTAAATGACTTTTTTGTTGAGTTCATCTGGTGCATTTCGAATAAAATATCATGTCTTCACCTAATTCACAAAAACTATTTATTATTCTACTGTTTTTGTTCACTATTGATATACTTAGAATTCAAAACTGCAATCAACATTTCTCTTACTTAGGGACTCTATGAAGAAATGAAAATTCCCAATCATAAGTCATGGTTCTACAGTGAACCTGGCGAACTGTGAGTTGTCGGTGGTCAGCGGTCAGCGGTCGACGGTCAATGGTCAATAGTCAACCTGCCGGCAGGCAGGTGGTCAATGGTCAAATTAAAATTCTCCCCCGAATTGATTAGATTTGTCAACAGATATTAATATTAATCCCATTAAATATCCCTGGATGAAGCACATACTTTGTCTTAGAGAATGCCATTACCCATTCAAAACCAGGGTGTTAATACAGTTTCTTTTGTTTTCTTGTGTTACCTATAATAGCCTTGGACAGGCTCTGGTTTTCAAATTTAAAGTTCTGGATGAAGTCTCAGTTTGTCAAATTCATAAAACGGAACTAACCCTGTTCAATATTTCAGGTAGCAACTTATCAAATCTCAATTTGAACCTTCGATTGCCGGATGGCGTGGAATATTTGATTGGTTCTGTAAGCGGAGCGTCGGAATCAAATATCAGCAAACTATCTTCTCCTGAATTTACTATTGTCAGTATACTCAGAAATGATTCAATAACTATTAAAGTACAATTCAAAGCAAGATGTGGGTTGTTTAATAACATGAATATCCTGTTTTCAATTATCGGAATTGTAAAATACAACACTGGGACAGATTCCATGTTTTCCAAAACATTTCCAATTGAAACTCCTTTTCTAAGCATCTTCCCTTCCATACCGGATACCACAGTACCCATAGGAGCCTGTTTTGAAAGAAAAATTGTAATAACAAATACCGG
>JAYVIT010000223.1:0-4099 GCA_043769965.1 Saprospiraceae bacterium | reverse complement strand
TATGAAATGAAAACAGCTTGTCTTGGCGACAGAGTATGGAATGATCTTGAGCCTAATGGAGTACAAGAGCCAGGCGAACCAGGTGTTAAGGATGTAATCGCTATATTGTATGATTGTGCAACAGGCCAGATTGTGAGAAGAGATACAACAAATAGTAATGGAAATTATTTCTTCTGTGAGCTTACTCCAGGTAAAGATTATTTCGTACGATTTGATCTTGGATTGATGACTCAAAGTTTTGGATTTACCTCTCAGGATAAAGGAAGTAATGATGAGAAAGACAGTGATGTCAATACATCAGGTGTGGGACCTTGTACGCACATTGATATTGGAGAAATTGATAGTACTTATGATGCAGGTTTGGTTTTATTAGCATCCCTTTCTGATTTTGTATGGCACGATCGCAATTCAGATGGAATGCAATCGGCGGGAGAAGAAGGAGTTCAAGGAGTTACTGTTATACTTTACGATGCTTTGACAAAAGCAATTGTAAAAACAACGGTGACAAATTCAAATGGATTATACATCTTCAAGGACTTGATTCCGAAAGACTATTATGTCAAATTCCAGCTTCCTGCAGGTTATATATTCACTAAGCCAAATCAGGGTCCTGACTTCATGGACAGTGATGTGGATGATAGCAATGGACCGAATACAACTGCTACAACTCATTTGAGTCCTGGAGAAAATGATGGAACCTGGGACGTTGGAGTTTTGAGATGTATCATGATCTCTGGTGATGTTTGGTTCGATATAGACATGGATGGAATCTATGATCCGGAAGAAAAAGGTATCAATGGATTGAATGCATATCTCATTGATGCGATGACAGGAGCAACTGTTGCATCAGTAATAACAAGTACAAAACCAGGTACACCTTCCGATGATGGGTATTATAAATTCAATTGTGTTAGTCCTGGAATGTATTATGTACGATTCGAAAGACCAGGACATTTGGGCGCAAGTCTTCCATTTAAAGGAACTGATCCAAATAAAGATAGTGATGTAACCCACGAAAATGGATTAAACACAACGAAGAAGTTTACTGTACAAAGTGGAGATATGATTTCAGCCATAGGTGCCGGATTCCAGATTAAATCTACTGTCGGTGATAAAGTATGGATAGATCAAAATGCGAATGGACTTCAGGATAATGGTGAATCTCCATTATCAAACGTAAAAGTCTCTGCTTACAATAGTCAGGGTACAATCGTAAGTCAAAGTGTTACTCAAACTGATGGACGATTTATGTTGGATGGAATGACGCAAGGTGACTTTTATGTCAAATTCGAAGTGCCTCAGAAATATTCATTCACAAAAGCACACGCAGGTTTGGACGACATCGATAGTGATGTAGATGGAACATATGGCTATGGTAGTACAAAAATGTACAAAATCCAAGCTGGCGAAGTCAGACCAAATGTAGATGCCGGAGTCGTTGGTACTGCACTTGCATTGGATTGGTTCAGTTTTGAAGGAACTTACAATGGTAATTTCTCAGAATTGAATTGGGTAACTGGTGTTGAAGTCGACAATGATTATTTTATCGTTGAACGTAGATTTGAATCAGATACTGAATTCAAAGCAATATCCAGAGTTCAGGCTAGTGAAAGTCCAAATCTTACTAAACATGAATATGAGTATGATGACTTTGATGTAAACAGAACTGGTATTTATTATTACCGCTTGAAGCAAATGGATAAGACAGGAGAATTTACATATAGTCAGATCATTTCTATCAGAGTAAGTTCACCAGATAAGTTGAATGCATACATTTATCCTAATCCGGTGAATGATGTATTGAAAATCGAATTGTGGATTCCGCAGGATAGTGATCTTGAAGTGAACGTATTTGACCTGAATGGAAAAGCAGTTTTAGTAGCTCCATTTAATGGATTCAGAGTAAAAGGTAAATACAATGAATTGCTTGAAATGACTAACCTGGTATCAGGACAATACCTACTTCAAATTAAAACTTCTTCGGGAGTTATTAATAAGAAGTTTACAGTATCGAGATAATTTATTTAAATTACAGAAATAAAAAAGGCCTGGTTTTTAACCGGGCCTTTTTTGTATTTTAGGAAATTTAACAATTTAGTCTTAAGCTCAAGCTAGGAGTAGGCTCCGCCTACTCTTGTTGTTGCAAGTTTACAACTTGCAACTCTTTCTCAACATGTTATGAAAATAGAATTTCAAATAAATTCTGAATCTGTTTACCATAAATTTGAAATATATATTGGAAAAATTTCATGATTTTACAAACATTCATAATTTGCAAAACAGATTTTGCCTGACGCACAGACGTACGCGCAGCCTACGCCTAGCAATGATTTTTTTATTGATGCCACTCAATAATAATGTATAACAATGAAAATGAATGAAAGAATTATTTGTTGTCAACTAACAACTAACAACTAACAACTAACAACCCACAACTAATATTTAGAAAGTACTAATATTCAAAGCATGTTGCAACACCTCATTCATATCGCTAACGTAAACGAATTCCATTCCTTTGAGATGATCGGGATTGACTTCTTCGACATATGCTTTGTTCTCTTTGCAAAGAATGATCGTTTTTATACCGGCACGTTTTGCAGCAAGAATTTTTTCTTTGATTCCGCCTACAGGTAATACTTTACCGCGTAAAGTAATTTCTCCGGTCATTGCTAAATAGGTTTTGACGGGTTTCTTTTTAATTGCAGAACAAATAGAAGTCAGCATGGTAATTCCAGCAGAAGGTCCATCTTTTGGAATTGCACCTTCCGGTACGTGGATATGGAAATCTGTATTTTCAAAATAGTCCGCATCAATTTGAAGTTCGTCAGAATGCGCTTTGATAAAACTCAATGCAGTTGATGCAGATTCTTTCATCACTTCACCAAGATTACCGGTTAATACCATTTTGCCTTTGCCTTTGGAAATACTGGTTTCGATGTAAAGGATATCGCCACCAACACGTGTCCATGCCAAACCAATGGCAACACCAGCCGGTAAATTTTCCTGATACAATTCATTGTTGAATCTTGGAATTCCCAAAGTATCTTTTAATTCAATGAGTTTTGCGGTATACGATTTTTTCTTTTCCATTGCGATCTTACTCGCTGCCTTTCTCATAACAGATGCCAGTTGTCGGTTTAAACTTCGCACACCGGATTCCCTGGTATATTCCTGAATAATTCTTGCTAATACGTCATCTCCAATTTTAAATTGACTTGCTTTGATGCCATGTTCTTGAAGCTGTTGTGGAATCAAATGATCTTTTGCAATTTCTATTTTTTCTTCTGTACTGTAACCTTGCAATTCGATCACTTCCATTCTGTCTAATAATGCTGGTTGAATGGTACTCAAAGAATTTGCAGTAGCAATAAAAAGTACTTTTGATAAATCGAATTCAAGATCCAGGTAATTATCATGAAAACTGGAATTCTGTTCGGGATCCAAAACTTCCAATAAAGCAGAAGATGGATCACCCCTGAAATCTTTTCCAATTTTATCTATTTCATCTAAAATGAAAACCGGATTTGCTGACTTTGCTTTGCGGATTGATTGCATGATTCTGCCAGGCATTGCACCAATGTATGTTTTACGATGTCCCCTTATTTCTGATTCATCATGTAATCCTCCTAAGGACATCCGGATAAATTTTCTGTCCAATGCTTTTGCAATGGACTTACCAAGTGATGTTTTACCAACACCAGGAGGACCCACTAAACAAAGTATAGGAGCTTTCATATCTCCTTTCAATTTTAATACAGCAAGATGTTCGAGTACTCTTTCTTTTACTTTTTCAAGTCCTTTGTGATCTTTGTCCAGAATATCTTTGCTCCGATTCAAGTCGTAAATGTCTGTTGTATATTCATTCCAGGGAAGATCAACCAGCAAATCCAGATAATTCATTTGAACAGAATATTCTGCAACCTGAGGATTCATTCTCTTTAGTTTGCTCAACTCTTTATCGAAATGATCTTTTATATTTAGCGCCCACAGTTTTTTACTGGCACGGTTGATTAATTCTTCTACATCTTGTTCTTGTGGATCTTGTCCAAGTTCTTCCTGGATTGTTTTTAGTTGTTGATTTAAAAAATAATCCCGTTGT
>JAYVIT010000222.1:0-8668 GCA_043769965.1 Saprospiraceae bacterium | reverse complement strand
GTGAAATATCACAAAAACTGCATTTACCCCAATAACAACCATGTGCCAAGGTTAATTTATTCCAACGCCCATCACTCCAAAGGCGATGCATTGGATTAGCAATTTCAATAACAGAAAGATACTTTTGTAATTGCAGGTCGCTATAATCAGGAGTGCCGGTTTCTCGTTGTGGTATATCTTTTTCACTCGCTCCATTTATAAAAACGAGCTTGTTGTCTTGTAAGGTAAAAACTCTTTTTAACTTTTGTAAATCGCGTATTCCATTAAGGTGTTCCAATAAAAAAAGAAGGGGCGCTTCTCCATCATCTAAACAAATATAATCTAGATAATTAAATACTCTAACATCATTCAAGGTCCTCAATTCTGTATTAGCAAAACCTCCTCCTGCTACTATTTTAACGGCAGCATAATTCCGTTTTAGAAATTGAGCTATTTTAAATCCAGAATATAAATTACCTGGAAAAGGTATAGACAGGCAAACTACATCCGGTGCAAAATTCTTCATTTGAGCATCCAGAATTTTCACTGAAATTTTACTTATGAGAGAATCTTCTTTTTCCAATTCTTCCAATAATGGGTCAAAGGAAGAAGCCATTCTTCCTAATCGTTCTGCATATCGACTGAATCCAAAATGTGGATCAACAACTTCTTTTATAAAATCAGATAAATCCTCCAGATACAAAGTAGAAATATACTTGGCCTTATCTTGTATGCAAATAGGGCCAAATGCCTCATCTAAATCCACGAGTTGATTAAATCTGGATGCTTCCGGAAGAAAGCTTCTATTTGATATTGAATGAGCTAGGGTTGGATTTTTATTTTGCAAAAAAGCAATGACCAAATCTATCGTGTGGATATAGTCTTCTCGCAACGAAAAAATTCTATATGCATTTTCATTCAATTCGGCATTTGTCAATTCGATGTTTTGGAATAACCCTGTTAATCCTTTTTTTGAAAATAATTCCAGGATCACTTCTAATCCCATGTCCAGTTGTCTGGTCTGAAGATTTTTGGTATTCAGAAAACCTTTTAAATATGCGGTTGCAGGATACGGAGTATTGAGTTGGGTAAATGCGGGCGTGATGAGTAAGACTTTAAGATTCAATCGAAAGAATTAATGTACAAAGATAATCGAAAATAAAGAGTGGCAAAAAATACCGACTCCTTGACCGTGTTTTAAAAAGACTTGTTTTAAAAATATTAAAACGCCTTTGCTTCATCATTGAGTTTCTTTCCGAGATAACTACCCATACTAAAACAAGCTTGTAATAAATAACCACCCGTAGGTGCATCCCAGTCCAACATTTCACCAATTGCATAATGCTTGGGTAGTTTATGAAGTTGGAAGTTTTCGTCTGTTTCAAACAATGCAATTCCGCCAACTGTGGATATGCTTTCATCGATGGGTGCCATTCCGCTTATTTGTAAAGGCAGTTTCTTTATATTTTCTGCAAGAACGTTTGTATTTGTAAAATTTTCTTTTGATAGAATGGATTTTAGTAAAGCAATATGAAGTGTATTTAATTTTATTTGATCTTTTAATACATTTGAAATGGACTGCTTACCAATCGAATTGAATTTAGTTTTAATTGCTTCTATCGTCAATGTGGGCTTGAGGTCAATAAAAATGGTAGATGTATTGTCTTTATTCAATTGCTTACGAATCTCCGGACTTAAAGCATAAACGGCACCACCTTCTATGCCAAACCGGGTTATTACAACTTCTCCTTTTTTTTCTTTATCGTTACAAAAAACAGAAATATTTTTCAGTGGCTGTCCTTCAGCTTGCTTTATAAAATCTTTATCCCAGTTAATTTGGTAAGCGCAATTGGAAGATTGAAATGGAACGATTTCAATATTTTTCATTTTAAAGTAATTTGTCCATTTTCCGTCGCTACCTGTTTTGCTCCAACTTGCACCTCCAAGTGCAAATACAACCACATCAGCTTTTACAATTAACATATTGCTTATGTTTTCAAATACGAGTTCGTTTTTATCATTCCATCCTTTCCATTCATGTTTGGTTTTTAACTGAACATTTTTATTTTTTAGTTGATCTAAAATTGCATGTAACACATCAATCGGTTTAAATTTATTTAAAGGAAAAACCCGTTTACTTGAACCAACAAAAGTTTCAATTCCAATGGTCTTCAACCAATCTTGTAAATCCTGATTGCTAAAAGAGTGCAAACAATGTTCTAAATAATCTGAAGGCGTATAACGAGTAATAAATTGTCTCAACTCTTCGGAATGCGAAAGGTTAAAACCACCATCTCCTGCCACCAAAAATTTTCGTGCAGGAGCAAAGTGGCGTTCGTAAATGGTAACATCAAAAATAGCTTCATTCAGAGTGTTTGCAAGCAACAATGCCGCGGGTCCACTGCCAATAATTGCAACTGATTTTTTCATAAATGTGCAATCAAAGTTATTAAGAGATCACTATATAGTGGATATCTTTTGAACGCCAAGGGCAAATTGAACTTAACCAATTCATAAGAAATTGTGAGGAAGGGATTTGACAGTGTTGTTACACTGCGAAATCATTAGGAGTTAAAACTAAAAAAATAAATATTCATTACAAGAAAAACTATCAAGATGTATCTAAGGTATCATTCAAAGTCCCGCTTAGTGAGTTCTGATTGTCTTATTATTGAATGCAATGTTCCAATTTTAATTTCCTTATGCATCGGTACCGGAACTGTTATCGTTGAATCCTCTGTAAAGTTTTTGCATTATTACATGACTTCCTTTTTGTCTCATTTTTATAAATCCATGCTTTGACAATATTAAACAGATGTCCTTACCAGCTAATGTTCGCATTAAAAATTAGATGTTAACTGTAACTCTAGAAATTTGCAATTCGTTGTGCAATCTTCTAGATATTTCAGTTTCGGATGCTGTCTCATAAAATAATTCAAGTGCTTCAACAAGATTAGATTTTGCCTCATCAGGAGTATCACCTTGACTGGCAATATCTAATTCAGGACAAAGAGATATATACATATTGTCCTCCTTTTCTATTACTGCTGTTAATTCTATTTTTCTGTTCATATAGCAAATCCAATGTATTTTTTGATATCTCCTATAACGGAATTGGCTATACACGCTGCACCGCCAAACGATTAGCAATCAAAACTAAAAAAGTAATTTATCATTACAGGAAAAAACCATTTCGATGCATCGGGAGAGAATGATTAAATTCTATTGTAGGGAATGAGTGTATGCTGCGTTGTTTTGTACCCTATTTTTTCGTTGCCATTATGGAAAGGAATTATTATTTATTGACAAATTATTGATGCATGCCTTGCTATTTGTTGCCACTTCCCTTTTTTCTTCATCCATATATTTGTAAATCGTCTTTTATAGGCTTGACCGGCTTTTGCGCCAGGTATATCATTTCTTGAGACAAATATTTCATATCCCATCGTAATAACAATGTTTTTTTGAAATTGCAATCTTTCAATATTTCTTTCAAAAGAACTATAGTTAATCATGCCTGCTTTTTGGATTAGCAATACAGAATCCCTGTTTCCAGAAATATCATTTCTTGAATTGTTTACTAAAAACTCAGGAGCCCAAACTTGTTTGAGTGTATTTGTGTCAGCATTTAAAATTGCAGAAACAACAATTTTCTCCAGTCTTCGTATTTCTGCATCCGTCTTAGAGTTGTCTTGTGCATTGGTCCCAAATACCGCAATAGTAAATGAGATTAGGAAAATATACTTTGTCATACTGTTTTATTTTAAGATAACCATATGTAATGATAAGTTGAATCAAGGTGTCGTCCTGCCCAGCTGTTTTAGTCATCGTCGCAGAGATTGTCAAAATAATTTGTTGTGACAACCTGCCTATCAAAACGGTTTGCGGCTTGGCGAAGAAGCAGATTTAGAAGCACAAATGTTCGGTTTAGTACAAATGTTCATTAGAATTTCGAAAATTTAATTTAGCATTGAACCCGCTTTTTCGCAAAACCCCTGTTAGCGGTTCGTTGTTTTTAACCCAAATTGATTAACCAGCTATTTATAAATTCCTCTACTTCCTACCAATTTTTTTGTCCACGTATATATTGTATTCTATCTGCAAATTCTTTGCTTTAGTTACTATTTTTTCACGCTTCACGATACCTACTATACTTCATTAATATAGTCTTTGTTACGAGCCAATTGTATGAAAACGAGAAGAAAGAATATAAAAAACACCCAGTCATTTATGCCATAAATTGAATAATAAATTCCCGCCATTTTGTCCTTCGCCAATACATCTTTAATACTAGTATTTAGTATCCAGTTTGTCCAATGCATTGCATAAATAAATTTTTCAACAACAAATACTCCGATTAACCATTTTACCTTGTGATAACTTTTAGAAACGGAGATATAAGCTAATCCCCAAATAATAATCATTAACAAACCAAATTTTGACATTGCTTGGTTATCAAATTCTGAGATAACAGGATTGTTAAAGAATTTAGAAAAAATTAATACACCGGATATATTCATCAATCCAGCAAGGACAAATCCTTTTATTATCAAATGATTTTTTATTTTCATACTATTTTAGATTGTTGTTTAATTAGTATTCAATATTTTAAGTTTTTTTACAATGACCGCTAAAGGGTTCTGGCTTGGCGAAGGTAGTGATTTACACCATCCCGATAGCTATCGGGATTGATGCGGAGAACCAAGTTTGATTAACCACAAATGTGTCTGCGGAGCACTGAACTGCCACTTTTGGGTAGGTGCTGATAGGCACACTAATTCTATTTCACAATAATTTTACTCGTTCTTATTTCTTTGTTCGCTTGCAATTTAAGCAAATACATTCCGGTTGTTAAATTTTCAATTTGAATGGTATGAAAGTCTTTTGTTTCGAGTAGCCCTTGCTGAACAACATTTCCAAGAGAGGAAATTATTGAATACGACTTAATACCTTTTTCTATGATCGTCAGAACCCCATTAGTTTGAATTGGATTTGGATAAACTTGTAAGATGTTTTTCGAACTAGTGTTTTGAACAGATAAAATTATATCTGAAAGTAGTTGTGTTGTCCAGTCGTATTTCGAGTTAATGTAGCTTAATCCAGTCAGTGCGACATTTCCGTTATCAAATACTGTCAATGAATATACTACATCATCTTTATTTGCTATTCCATCGTATCTGTATTCGCCTTTAAATATACTGGAAGCAGAATCCATTTTTAAAATGACATAGTCGTAGTCTCTCCCCAGTCCTAATCTTTGGCTTTGACCACCAACATAAATTTGACCGTTTTTAAGGACAATTGCGTTTCCAATGTCTGCATTGTTAACACCATACTCATACCTGTTTTGCCATATCAGATTCCCATTGCTGTTATATTTAATTGTAAGTATATCTGCATTTGTATAATTAGGTGTTCCGTAGTTTTTACCGTAATGTCTTCCGGTAACATAAATGTTTCCAGCTGAATCTTGAATTGTAGCCTTTATCTCATCTCCCGTAACATTACTTGGCAGATTTGTCCCATAATCTTTGGTCCAGATTACCATTCCATTTAAATTTGCTTTTATAATTCGATATCCGGTCGCGGCAGTTATTAAAAGGTTGGTGTCAGGAGTAAGTTGAATATTATTTAGTACATTTGGAACACTTGTGTTGGTATTTATTGTAAGGATATTATTGATGTCAACTTTTACTAAAACATTTCTGTAATTCATATTATTAGCAAAGAAAAATGATGTGTTATTATGAATAAATAAGTCATGGTTAAACCCGTTTATCTCAGTATTTCGGTTAAATTCTCGTTGCCACAATTGATTTCCATTTGAACTGTAAGCGTATAATTGTAAAAGAGTGGTAGTAGCATATGGCGGATCGTCTCCTGGTTTTGGAAGATCATATTGTTTGAATGCCGTAATAAATATGCAGGTGTCATTTGCTAAACCTATTGCGCGAGGGGTGTATGAAGTATCGGCAGGATCATGTATTTGTGTTACCCAAATTAAACTTCCATCCAATGAATATTTTTGAAGAACAATTTTTGACTTATAATGATCAAGATATTCTTGCAGCAAAATGTAGACCTGGTTCTTTGTGTCAAATTTGTAATCAATGATGTTGATGTTAATAACAGAATCACCGCCAAAGGTTTTTGTAGAAATAGTGTCACCAAGCAGGTCGTAATTCACGATTAACAACCTCGGCCCATTAGTAGTATTTTTAATGCCAATGACTTTAATAGTTTCGGCTATTGCATAAATACTAGGACCTGGGGAATAATAATTATGCAGTCCAATTGGAAAGTCTTTAGACCATAACAAAGTGGATTGAGAATGTGTGCTTGTCAATATTCCAATCATTGTCAATAATAAAAATAGTCGTTTCATGTGTCGATATTTTAAATTGTACCTTCCAGACGGAAGGTTAATATATGCGTAAAGCGACTATTTAGGAAGCATTATCACTTATACCTTGTTGTGCCCTGGCTTTTAATTTTTTAGTCATTGTTATTTTATGAAATAAATCTTTTGGCTACTTTTAATTCTAGAATCGCAAGGAAAATTACAATCAACACTTCTATTAAAATATAAGCCCACCCGAAATTTGTAATTGTTCCAAAATGATAGAACGCAAATCCAAGTGATAGACTACAATACAATAAATTTACTATTGCAATTCCATTTAAATAATGTCCAAATTTGATGTTTTCTTTTTGATAACAATAGAAATCGAAAATTGCAAAAAACATCGGAAGTGCTGCCAGAATATAAAGTGTCGAAGAAGGAATTCCAAAAATATTTTCCAGTTTAACCAATACAACTCCTAATAAAAATGTTGATAGAATTGCTCCAAGTCCATCTATTAAAAAGAGTTTTTTCGGACTAAACTCTATTCTTTCTATAAATTGCTTAAACAACATATTTGTCGTCTTTTTTAATTTCTTTTTGTTCGCATACAACGTTTAGCGGCTGCTCTTCTTTTGTCATGGCTTAAATCTTTCAAATGTCTGTCCGTTGAATTTATATGCTCCGTTTTCGTGTGTGCCAAGCCATAGGTTGCCATGGTTGTCTTTGTAAATGGAGAACATGGTAATGTCTTTACCCCCGGCCTGCACAGGGAAATATGTTGTCTTGTTCCCATCGTATCGCCAAACTCCACTCCAATAGGTTGCAATCCACAATGCGTTGTTATTGTCTCTGGCAATGGACATATACTCCCAAAAATCGCTGTCCGGTCTACCATCTAAATTTCCGATACTTTTTTCCCTGGTGTAAAAGGTATTTTTTTGCGCATTGTTTTTCCCGTATACATCATACCGATATGCTGAATTGAACCAGAAATATCCGTCCTTGTCTTCAATGATAGAACGAACTCCATTTGCAGGACCGTCGTGGAGTTCTGTCACATCGTTTTCTGTAATCCAGTCAACTGATTTTCCATTATACCGATAGACACCCAATGGATTAGTACCAAACCAAACATTTCCTTTGCTGTCTTTAAAAATGCTGTATACCGCGTAAGGATTAGAATAGTTTGGGTGTTTCGGAGATTGCAACTTGTATAAAAAATTACCATCATAGCGATAAACAAATCCCGAATCCCAACCATATCTAAACCACAAGTCGTTTGGCTCTAACTTCCATTGATTGTCCGAATTGGTAACGCTCAATGTGGTGAAAGTTTGTCCGTCAAATTTGCTAATGCCTTTACTGGTATTGATGTAAATGTTGCCCGATTTGTCCTCTTTAATTTCTTCAACTCTATTGTGAGGCAACCCACTCTTTGTTGTAAAATGAAGAATTGTTTTTCCCTGCCCGTCCGGCAGGCGGGCGTCATAGCGATACAAGCCGGTCTCCCAACTGCCAAACCAATAATTATTTTTCTTGTCCTGGTAAACAAGCATAATATTATTTCCAAGCTCTTTCACGGTGTCGCCAACTGTCGTAGTGGCACTCTTGTCAGAAGTAAGTGAAGTCTGTTGTCCGCTGCAAGAAGTCAAAACTGACGGGATACTAAAAAAGAGAAGTATACTTATTTTCATTGCTTGTCATTTCAAAGTTTGCAGAGTTCTTAGAGTTGGCGTATTATGAGAGGGCCCTATTTGTATGCATCTTTACGGTTCCTGATAATTAAAATATGAATAGTCTTTTTAACATCGTCAATGGAATATATAATTCTAAAATTACCATTTCGAATTCGGAAGAAATTCTCCGGACCTTTTAGTTTTTTATATCCTTTGGGTCTTGGATTACTTTGAAGAGAATCGATAGATAAAACGATCTTTTGGATTTCCGATTTTTGAAGTTTAAATAATTCTCTTTCGGCGAAGTTCGCAAGAATTATTTTATAGGTCATATCAACTTTTTCTTTTTAAGATCAGCTTTGACCTTCAGCCAATCTTTCGATGGTTCCATCTTTCTTTTTGATGCAATAGTATAGTCACAAAAATCTTCCCATAGTTTCTTGTTCTTTTTTAAATCAATTTGTACGGCAACTTTTTCATTGCTTTCATCGGTTAAATAAGATACTCCTTTCATATAAGTCTAAATTATTCACAAAAATAACGATTCTAAAGTAAAATTAATAAATGATTAATTTATTATGCTGAAGTTGCGCTTGGGCCCTTTCAACGGATTTGTTATACACGCATTCCCGCTATATGCCGGAAGCCAAAAATAAAACATTAAATT
>JAYVIT010000221.1:0-2314 GCA_043769965.1 Saprospiraceae bacterium | reverse complement strand
AATTTACCATTTATACTTTCTGAAAGTTGTACTGCTTCAATGCGCAATGCTTCCGCTTTATCATATTGATCTAAATCAACTAGCAAATTGGAGAAATTTATTAATGCGGCTATGTAGTTGTTGTTCCGTTTGGAAAACAACTTTTCGTTCAACTCCAATAATTCCGGAAACTTCTGCAAGGCTTTTTCATATTGACCATTTTCTCTTAGAAAAATACACAGACTATTAAATGAATTAATATGATCCGCTTGATACTTTCCATATAGCTTTTCATAAATAGAAACCGATTTTTCCAGACATGCTTGGACTTTATCATATTTGCCCTGGAAGTGATAAACAAAACCAAGCGTGTTTAATGTCTTTGCACATTTCTCACAAGCAGCACCGTAATGATTTTCATAAATTTTCAGCGCTCTTTCCAGATAGGGTTCTGCTTTCGCGAAAGTATTATTTCTACCATAAGAAAACCCAAAGGTGTATAATATCCTGGCATGAGCAATTGAATTTTCCCCTATATAATACTTTGCTGCATATTCTCCAATCTCCAGATATTTTATAGCCTGATCAAATGCCCGTTGATTTGTGGAGCGATTGCCGGATGTCATCAGGCTATCTACAAATACCTGATAGCCCATTGAGTCTTTCATTTGCTTAATGCCATATACCACTTGCATACTGTCCATTTTGGAGTGTAAAGAGACTGTAGGGTCCCCCTGAGCCTGGATATGAAAACAGACGCCAATTGATGCAAGGTAAAATATAAGGAACCTCATGAATTAGAATATAATTTAACAAATGTAGTCTTCGGCCTTTACATTTTCCTACAGACTTACAATGTATTCAGTAGAACTCCTTGAAAGGAATTAAGTATATAAAAAAGAAATGATCGCTGAAAACAGCGAGCAAGTATTCAAATACAAATGGCAAACAAGAATTTAAATGGACTTTTTATTCCGAATGCTGTTCTGCTGGATTTTCAAGGATGGATTCAAAAGGGATTTATTTCTCTGGAGCTTACCCAAACCTGGATTAAAATTTTGATTGCTAGCTCTTTGAGTTTTATCGCTTTTGCTTTCATCAGATTTAGGAATTCCCGGGAAATCATAAAGTACAAGTATCAATTAGAAAAACAGTATGCTATCAATATAGAACGCGAACGAATTGCAAGAGATATCCACGATGATTTAGGTTCTGGATTATCTGCAATACATTTATTATCAAATTACCTTAAAGAAAATGCGGAAGCCAAATATCCTGAATTTAGCACTGAAGTTGAAAAAATATTAAAATCTAGTGCAGAACTCAATCAACGCATACGCGAAATTATCTGGACCATTAATTCAAAAGATGATAGTTTGAATTCACTTGTATTGTTTGTTAGGAGATATTGTCATGAACTAAAAGAACAATTAGCAGCCAGCATAGAAGTACATTCTCAGGATCCGATACCAGAATTACAACTTTCAGGTGAGCAACGAAAGCAAGTTTTTCTTTGCATCAAAGAAGCAATCAACAATGCATTAAAACACGGCAAGCCAACAGAGATTGAATTAGATATTGCTTCGAGTGATTTGAATATTATAACCATTCAAATTTGTGATAATGGTTCTGGTTTTGATGTTGAACAATCTACTTTTAAAAATGGAAATGGTTTGAATAATTTAAAACTTCGAATGACAGATATTGAAGGAACAGCAGAAATTGTTAGTGACCATAATGGTAACCGTTTGAATTTGAAATTTCCGGCTATAGCGACAAGTTAAAATGCAGAATAGTAGAGTAAATATATGTAATTTTGCAATTTAATTGCAAAATTACATAACATGATTAACCGAATTATTTCAGCTAAGATCCATCAACTGCTTAAATACTACCCGATTGTTTCGGTATCCGGCCCTCGCCAATCCGGTAAAACCACGCTATTGAGGCATCAATTTCCGAATCTGCCATATACTTCTATGGAAGATCCGGATCAGCAGCGTTTTGCAATAACTGATCCTAGAGGTTTTCTTGACCAATTCGAGGCTGGTTGCATAATCGATGAGGCACAATTAGTGCCTGAGCTCTTTTCCTATTTACAAACTCTAGTTGACCTGAATCGGAATATCAAATTTCTCATTTCCGGTTCTCAAAATTTTTTATTGATGGAGAAGGTAACACAATCGCTTGCCGGTCGGGTTGGATTGCTTTCACTATTGCCCTTTAGCAGGACTGAAATGCCTGTTGAATCACTGGATGAATGGATGTGGAAAGGTGGTTTTCCAGCTTTGTATGATAAAAATATTCCGCCATCTATTTTTTTCTCAAATTATTT
>JAYVIT010000220.1:0-8709 GCA_043769965.1 Saprospiraceae bacterium | reverse complement strand
ATTATCAGGACTAATGTCTGCTCCACAACCGTCGATAGTAGTTGCCTGACCTGTACAGTTACCTGGCCAAGTGATATCATCATCCTGATCGCAGTCGTCTGCTCCATTGATATAGAAAGGATCACAATCTACAACCCAGATAGTCTGAGTAGAAGTAACACTTATACCATTTGGTCCACGTGCTACAACTGTACGAGTGATTTGTCCTTGTCCACATTCTCTATTATCATTTACACTAATTGTTGGTGCATTTCCGCATCCGCTTAATACGTATCCGTCGAATCCCCAAACCAATTCATATTTTCTGTCATAATGTGCCGTATCGAACAAGCTTCTGTAGTAATCACAAGCTTTGTTCCATGCTGGTGGATTTGATGGTGGTGCTCCTGGAACAAATCCAGGATAACCTGTAATATCATTTCTTACACAATAATTGTAACAAACCAAATCATTGGTTACCACTTTGTGTCTATCACCTAAATCCGTTACTACTCTACCAAATGTTGCATCATTGGGATCATCGATAGCATCGACATCAAACCAGAACCAGCAACTGACTACGATATTTGGTGGAGCAACAACGGTAGGTACTGTTTTGTCTTGTACATCAACAAGGACCATACAGTCACTATAGCGATTGAATAAATTTCCTCCTGGATTCATTCTTGATGGAGCTATTGGACCGTTTCCTGGGTCGCGATCAAATACTCTGAACACAACCTGGATAGTTTGATTCACATCGCTGCAACAGAAGTTAATATAATCATCAAAATAAATTTGATTTCCGTCGAGTATTGAATTATCGTCGCCATTAACACCTGTACAATTTGTACCATTGTCGGCTTGATTCACATTGCTACCATTGTTGGTTCCTCTCAATTGTTCCATGCGGATTGCTTTGAAGAAAACATGAGGAACGCAATTGTCAAAACTTCCCTGATCGAATGATTCAGCAAATACTTTAGCGTAATTAGAACCCGGACTTTGATTTCCAGTGATACTAACAATTGTGCGTTGTTCACAAACAGCATTTGGCGGAGTATTGTCAAATACATTAAGAGCAATTCTTTTCTTCGTTATATTTCCACAACAATCTTCCGCAACGATATAACCATTTTGAACACCTTGAGGCATATTGACTACAATATATCCATTCACTTCATTTCCAAGAACAGTGCCATCATCTACACTAACTGTATAATGTATTTCATTACTGCAATTATCAACCAACCATGCTGGTGGCACATCCCATCTGCCCAAACAGAAATGAGATTCCATATTTACATTAACTGTATCCGGATAAAGTACTTTGGGTCCTTCCAGATCACCAACTTTTATTATTTGTTGAGTTCCTCCAATTAGACCTGTACACCAATCTGCTACAGTCCATGCTCTCAAAATCTTGTAACATCCAACAGGACCTGCATCACAATTTGTACTTGCAAGATCAATTACGATGTCTTTGAATGTGACTCCTATGTTTCTACATAAACCACCTGGATAACCCGTACCAATCCACATAACAACTTCATCTGGTCCCCAACACAAAGGATTGTTGGCTCTCCAGCTTGGATGTGCAGGATAGTAAACTCCAAATGGACTTGGATGCCCTTGATAAATTCCAGTATCAATACAATTCCAACCTAATGTTCTTGGTAGACGTTCACCGGCTAAGTCACCATTGGGACTTGGTAAAAATCCTCCGGTTGCAAACCAATGAGCTGAATCAAGAATATATCCATCAACACAATAAGGATATGCCAGATAATGAGGTGTATAGTCTTTTAATTTATTAATCTTTTCATTGCAATTGAGCATTGGATGACTAATGTTATCATAATCTCCAGGTACTGATACATCATTAAGCGTACTTAGAGAAACAGTAATATTTTGAATGCACTTTGATTTATTTCCAGAACCGTCAATTGCAGTCCATGTCCTTGCAATTAATCGGTCATAACCAATTGTACAAGAACCTCTGTCTTCATCATCAACATAACTGAGAGAATAACCACTGCAATTATCACTTGCAGCAGGAGTACCTGCATAAAGTGGAGCAATATCTGACCAACATGGTAAACAAGTATCTCTGCAAATTAACCTGGGTGCTATTTTATCTTCTACTCTGGCATGTCCCCAACAAGTATTTCCAGTTAAAGGATCGCGAACTGTAACTTTTAGTTCTCTTCCAATATCTTGTACACCAACTTGTGTACCAGGAACTGTAGGTTGACGATCAACCAGTGTATTTGTAATCCAATCGCGAGCTTCAACGATATACAAATCATAACAACGATATGCTCCACCAGCTAAAACTTCATCAGCTCCTATAGTTGCAATACAATTTTCATTTAAGCTGATTTGAATTTCATCATGACAGAACAGTGATACAATAGGATTTGGATATGGATTAACACAAACATCGAATTGGCATGTTCCAACATTTCCTTGTGCATCAGTTGCAGAATAACATAAAGTAGTACAACCAACTGGGAAGTAACATCCTGGACCATAAGGTTGGCCACAGGTTTGTACAACTTCAATCATATTACTATTACCGTATGCATATTTTACATTGCCATTAAACATTCTGATGGAAAAAGTTCCAGTAACCACAAAAGGTGCAGGTCCAAATTGAGTCCTTCCAAAAGTTACATCTATTTTTAAATTTGCATCACCCTGAAGTGTTGTATTACATGGAGCTGCAGGGTTAACATAAAACAAGGAAGCACCGGCAATACCATATAAGGCAACACCTCTTCTTTCTCCAGCTGCTACAATCATAGTACTTCTAGTGACAGTATCACTTCTAACATTTCCATTGCAATCTGTAGCGGTAGTGATTACGCTAGTTGATGCATTTAAATTTTCGAATCCTCTTGGATTTGCAGGTGGGAAAACGGGTTGTCCAACTTTCACCTGATCAGCACCAATCTGCATCCAGGCGGCAGCATTATTTGTAACAGGAAGATATGAGCCCGCCGCAATAGTACCGTATGGTCTATAAACATTACCACTTGCTGTCAATGCCATAAAGTCAAATCCGGTAACCGCAAATGGTTGTGTTCCGGTATTAACAATATCAAACATCAATCCTGTCGCAAGACCGGCTGTACCTCCCAAACCATTATTAGCATTTAGCTGGCAACCAGGTGAAACGATACTTGCACCAACAGATACAAAAGTGGTACCAGGGCAATTATCCATAGCCATTAAAGGTGGGGCATCCCAACTTGCGGTACATTCACCAGGGCCTAAATTTAAAATGATTGCTTTAGGGCAATTTACAAAAACAGGAGGTAGTACATCCTGAACAGTGATTGTAAAAGGAAGAGAAGTACATCCATTAGTAGCTACTATGGTAGTAGTTCCACCAGGTAAAAATGTAAGATTAGGCGCAAAAGTCACGACACAACCTGGAGGACTAACGTAATCATTGAGATTCACATTAGCACCGCAAACTCCTGGTAACATTTGAACTACACCATTTCTTACCGCAAAACCTGTGCAAGCAGGAGGTGGAGGTGTGAACAAAAAGCAATCACCATTATTTAATACAGCCGCATTACAACTAATTGAATTAAAATCACGAGGAGCGGCTACAACACCTTCCATTCCAACTGTGGCACTTAATCCTCTGTCGAATGCAGTTTGAGTTCCTCCAAAAAAGACATCCTCATATTGATACTTTATTTGATTACTGGTCTCATACATTTTTACCTGAAAGGTGATAACCTGGTTGGCTACATCATTGAAGTGCGCTGAGCGATACCATTCTACGGTATAAATACGGTTTGGAAAAACACCATCAACTCTCTGATAAACACCAGCATTTGGGGTGGTTCCAGGAGCAGATTCCAAATCATCCCAGAAAGGATACATAGCTGCGCCAACAAGGGCATCTGGCATAGGACAAGTATTTCCTAGACCACGAGTTGTGCCAGATGGAAAACTGATAAATCCATTGGTTCCAATTGTGGCAGTAGTATAATTGGCACAATAAAAATTAAACGTAAATGGCAAAGTGACTGCAAATGTAACATCATCACCTGTTCCGATTAAAGTCGTACCTGCTTGACCCTGTATTTGAACATAAGGATCCGTACAATTTGTACGGGTATAAAACTGTGCAGAACCAATTTGAACGAAAGTTATACAAGAGAGAAAAGTAAACAACCAGACTAACAAGTTTGATTTTTGTTGCTTGGCTAAAAATATTCTTTTCATGAGATTGAGTTTAGGACTGATTGAAAGGTAAAACCGGTTATTAAATTTTTACAAGGTTGATTAATTCTTGAAATTCCTTAGACCATTGCTTATGATTGTATCTCAATAAAGCCAATGTGTCATCAATATTTGACCATTTCGTTTCATTATTGAGGAATGCAGAAGTAAGTGCATATTCTGTTGTTGCTTTTATGATAGTAGGTTCATTGAGAAAGCTCATAGCCATTTGATAGAGATCCAACTTTTTATCCCATTCCTGTGATGGACTATTTAATTTAATAATTTGTTGGAGAGTGTTTATTTCTCTTTGGATAAGATCTTGTGCTTCCTGGTTGGATTTCAAAGAAGGCAATACACTTTGTTGTGCATCAAGGTTTATACTCCACGTAGCAATGAGTAAAGCAAGTAAGAGTTTGATTCCTTTCATGAGATAATATTTTGGTTATTAAGATTTTAAATTAATTGGCTTCAAATTTCACAGATTCGAATCGCAATAAACCAAAATACTATAAATAAATAAAAATAGACCCACAGGTAATATAATTACCTGGAATCATTTGATAGTTAATAATTTAGACTATTTCTAGAGGAATGGCTTCGTCCGGTAGATAAAATCTTGAGTTTGGTTTAATACAATTCAGCAAAGGCGCTTCCGCACTTTTCCAACGCAAATATAACTGAATACTACTGATACTAAATAAAAAACAAATATTTTTATTTAGTATTGTAAAAACCTGATTTAAAAGACCTTAACCAATGTTTGAATACCCTTTTTCTTAAGATCGGACAGATAAAAACTAAAATCTGCTGAAATAGCTCCTTAAGACTTATAGAAGTATTTTTAGCCTAGCTATTCTTTATTTCAGCAACCAGTTTTGTTAAGGAGTCTTTGGCATCTCCAAAAAGCATAAATGTTTTGGGTCTATAGAAAAGATCATTATCTATACCTGCATATCCGGCTTTCATGGATCGCTTGAGAATAATGATGTTTTTAGAATTTTCTACTTCGAGTATCGGCATACCATATATTGGGCTGGCTGGATCTGTTTTGGCGGCAGGATTTACCACATCATTGGCTCCTACCACAAGCACCACATCAGTGGTATTAAATTCAGGATTGATCTCATCCATTTCGACCAATTTATCATAACTCACATTGCTTTCAGCCAATAAAACATTCATATGACCAGGCATACGACCTGCGACTGGATGAATAGCATATTTGACTTGTACCCCTTCCTGCTCCAATAAATTTTCGAGTTCATGACAAATGTATTGGGCCTGCGCAACTGCTAAACCATATCCAGGAACAATGACAACTTTTTTAGCATACTTCATCAATACTGACGCGTCCGATAAAGATATTTCTTTTGTACTTCCTTGAGCATTCGTAGAAGCAGCGATACCACCACTTCCTCCAAAATTTCCCACCAATACATTGGTCAATGATCGATTCATTGCTTTACACATAGCAACGGTTAATATGGTTCCAGCTGAACCAACCAATATTCCACCAATCAACATCACATAATTATCATACAAAAATCCACCACATGCTGCAGCGATTCCCGTAAATGAATTTAAAAGTGAAATCACAACTGGCATATCTGCACCTCCAATCGGTAACACAAATAATAATCCATACAAAGAAGACAATATTAGAATGATATAAAACCAATGAATCCCTGAAAAATAATTTAATCCAAATAAAATCGAAGTAATCAAAATTGCCAACAGCAATCCAATATTGATAAACTGTTGTCCTTTGATATTATAATCACTAACCTTTCCTTCTAACTTTCCATAAGCAACCATACTTCCCATAAAGGATACGGATCCAATGATCAATCCTGCAAGTATGATAAATATTTTTTGAGAAAACATTTCGTGATTTCCTTCAATGTTGAAAGTCCATAAGTGTCCAAATTCTATGATAGAAATAATTGCTGCACACGCACCACCCATTCCATTAAAAAATGAAACCATTTGTGGCATAGCAGTCATCTGCACTTTTTTTGCCATCATATATCCAATGATGGACCCAATAATCAGTGCTGAAAAAATAAAACCCAAATTCTTTAAGTGATATCCAAACGAATTTCTATAAATAAAAATGGTTGCAAAAATTGCTATTGTCATTCCAAACGCTGCTATCAGATTGCCTTTACGTGCGGTGTCCGGCTTGCTGAGCATTTTTAATCCCAACATAAAAGTCACTGCTGCAATGAGATATAAAAGTTCTAAAAGGTTAGCCATCATTTCTTTTTCTTAAACATTTCCAACATGCGATCCGTAACGACAAATCCGCCAACGACATTTAATGTTCCTAAAACAACTGCAACAAATCCCAAGATCATATGTAGCATTTCTTCTGCTTGACCCATGACGATAATTGCACCAATGATTACGACACCATGTATGGCGTTTGCACCGGACATTAAAGGTGTATGCAATACGGATGGAACATGTGAGATCAATTCGATACCAACGAAGATCATCAATATGACCAAGTAAATTAGTTGTATGTGATTGTGTATAAATTCTAACATAAATATTAACTTCTGATTATTCTGCCTTCATTCACGATCCAGGTCGCTTGAGTAATTTCTTCTTCCATGTCCATTACAAACTTTTCTGAATTCGCAAGGTGCATCAAAAGATTATAAACATTTTTAGCATACAGTTCACTTGCATTTGTAGAAAGACTGGAAGCAAGATTAGTTATGCCAACGATTTTTACTCCATGCTCATAAACAATTTTACCAGATTGTGTCAATTCACAATTTCCACCTTGTTCTGCAGCCATATCAACAATTACAGAACCATATTTCATTTGTCTTACCTGATCTGAATTGATCAAAATCGGAGCTTTGCGTCCCATGACTAATGCAGTGGTAATGACCAAATCTGCATTAAACAATGATTTGTTGACAGCTTCTTTTTGTTTTTCCAAATATTCCTTTGTGACTTCTTTAGCGTATCCACCTTCTGTTTGCACGCCTTCATTTTGAACGCTGATAAATTTTGCACCGAGTGACTCAGCTTGTTCTTTGGTTTCCATACGAACATCTGTAGCTTCTACTACTGCTCCTAATCTCTTAGCAGTAGCAATGGCTTGTAGTCCAGCCACCCCAATTCCGAAGATCAATACTTTAGCAGGAGGAATCGTACCAGCTGCAGTCATCATCAATGGAAAGGCCCTGGTCATTTGGTCCGCTCCTAACAAAACAGCCTTGTATCCGGCAAGATTACTTTGAGAACTCAGGACATCCATACTTTGGGCTCTGGAAATTCTTGGTATGGCATCCATTGAAATTGCAGATTGACCTGCTTTGGCAATGAATTCTATGAGGTCAGAATTAGTCAAATAATACAGCAAACTCAACCAGATCAAGCCTCTTTTACCAAGTGCTACTTCATCAAGTTGTGGAGGATTAATTTTCAGAGCTACATCACATCCATTTAAGAGTTCTGATTTAGTATGAATAATCGATGCCCCAACAAGACTATAATCCGCATCTCTATAAGCAGAACCTTCTCCGGCTCCTGATTCTAAATGAACAATAAATCCTTTTGAAATCAGCTGTTTTACAACTTGAGGCGTTAAAGCCACTCTCTTCTCACCTTCCCTACATTCTTTCAGGATACCCAGAATCATTCGCTTATTTTTTTGAAGCTGCAAAAATAAACGAATTGCTCAATTAAACTAGAATGTTAACGTATGCTTAGAAAAGGGATTTAGGGGCTTAGGGGTTTAGTGGTTTAGTGGCTTAGGGATTTTGGAATTAGCATTATTTAGGATTTGGGAATTGGGATTTTTATTAGATCCTTAATCAAATGGAATCAACTACTATTATAATTCTAAATTGGAACAGCCTCAAATCCTTTTGATTTAAATCTCATGAGATTCAAATCTTTAGGGATCGGTATATTATTCAATAAAAATTCCATCAAATGCTTCGCACAATAAGGAGCTAAAGAAAGTCCTTTGGTGCCTAATCCATTAAATACAATTAGTCGTGAATCGCATGGATGTGTATCGATGACTGGTCTTCTGTCACGACTTGCCGGACGGATTCCATACAAATGTTTCTTTAATTGAAATGAATCACTCAGAACCCTATTGAGAAATGAAAGTTGATTTTGCTTTTCGACTTCAGAGGTTTGCAATTCTGTTTCAAATAAATAAAAATTAGATCCAATCCAATAATCGCTTTCGGTCAAAGGAACAATAGCATAATCAGATTTAAATACAATATTAGAATTTACTCCTGGAATTCGAATTTGTAAGCACTCCCCTTTTAAAGGAATGATGGGAAGCCAATTGAAAAATGGATTAGACAACACTCTGTATCCTTCTGCAAAAATAATTGCCTTCTGTATTTTAATATCTTTCCATTGCAACTTGTCTTCGGTACGCACCAGTTCATTAAAATCAAATTGTGTTTGTAAATATTTTTCGCGAAGTATGAAATGATTTTC
>JAYVIT010000219.1:0-2091 GCA_043769965.1 Saprospiraceae bacterium | reverse complement strand
CAACATAAAATCAGTACCGAAACTCTTTTATCTGGTCTCTATTTACTTTTCGTCGAAGTAAACAATAAAATTCTAGTCTATAAATTGGTTAAATTATAGCCATGAATATACTGAAATCAAGATTTATTTGCACTGTGCAATAACATGGTTGCTCCTACTATTCCTGCAGTCTCCGTGCGCAATCTAGTTTTTCCCAATGAGACAGATATAAAATTTAAAGACTCGGCAGTGTTCACTTCTTCGGTTGTAAAATCACCTTCCGGTCCAATAAAGAGCACGGAGGATTCATCGTGGCTATCATCTTCTAAGAGCGGTAGAGGATGGTGGCAATGGGCAATGTATTTATGTTTATACTCAAGAAAATGAGAAAGTAAATCGCTGATTGGGGCCATATCATGGATGATGGGTTTCCAGAGTTGGAGAGATTGTTTTGTTGCCGAAAGCGCAATCTTTTCCAGTCGACCCATATTGATATTCAGTTTTTCGCTCCGTCGACATTGCATTAGGTAAATATCAGTGATGCCAATCTCTGTGGCTTTTTCAACAAACCATTCCAATCTATCCATGGACTTCACTGGACAAATAGAAATAGCCTTTAATGCAGTTTTTCTTGTCTCCTCTTTAACAGATGTAGTCGTAAAATGTGTTTCTTCCTTAGTCACATGTGTGATAAGTGCATCGCAAAGTAAGCCTTTGCCGTTAAAGACCTGGATTTCGTCTCCAATGCGATATCGCAATACTTTAGTGCAATGCTTGTGATCATCTCCTGAAAGAATGCCATTTGATTTGCCAGCATCTTCGGAGTAAAATAAATTCAAAGTCTACTTTTTAATGTTTGCCTGGTAATTTTTCATTACCTCCTTGCCTATCTTAACAGCTGCTTTATACTGTTTATCTGCGGACAAATCGGTATTGAATGCGAGCAAAAAAACGTAATCGTCTCCCAGTCTCCAATGGTATTTTCCTAATTCCTGACTATATGCTCCACCATTTCCAAGTTCATTGAATGGCTTATAAGTGTACCTTTTATCTGAATAAGCTTGCTGCTCGCCATCAGTCAACTTTGATTGAATAAAAACAGTTGGCCAATTTGGTACCTCATCCGATACACTATTGTTCATGATCTGAATTAAGATACCTGCATTGGGTTTCGCATCAGTTACCCATCTGAAAAAGCAAGATTTTGCAGCTTCTTTTCCTCTGGTGTTGCCTGGTTTTACAGAAAACTGAATGAGTTTACCAAATACACTTTCAAGATAATCCTGATTTACGAGAGCACAGGGCTCGGCTATGGGAAGCAAGGATGAATTGGTATACACAGACTGTCCATATTCGCTCGGCTTCCCATTCTGGGTAACAGGTGGAGCAGTAGGCGCTACAGCAGTAGGATTCGCATTAGCTGCCTTTCCGTCAGGAGAAGCCATAGGAGCAGACTGGTCTGCAGCTTGACTGCTGCTTTCCTGATTTGCCGGAACACTCTCAGTAGACGGCTTCACATCTGTATTTTGCTCATTTTTACATGAAACAAGTAGGATCAATAGGGCAATCAAAAAGGTATTTAATTTCATAGTATTTTATTATTGTCAAAGTGTATAAACAGTATTATTAAACTATTATGTCGAAATAATAAAGAATAATATTCTCATGTTTTTGACATTTTAATAATTAAATTTGTTTATTATTATTCAATATTGATTAATTACTGTCAATAAGCCTGCAAAAATAGGGATATTTTAGAAATATATGGCGGTATAATTTGTTAATCATTCCTAAATAGGAACATCAAACCTAAACCATCTCATGTTTTAAAAAAAATAAAACCTTTAGTTTTTATCTTTGCTTAAAATATAATCAGATTGAAAAGAATATTTATTGCTGCTTGCTTTTGCTTTGGAATCGCTTCTATGTATGGTCAGAAATTTTCTGCGGCAATAGTTTTGGGATTCAATGCCTCACAGATTGATGGAGATGGGTATGCAGGTTACAGCAAAGTTGGATTCACAGGAGGTGCAAGATTGCAGTATCCATTGAGCGATAAATCATCTTTAAATTTGGAATTCTTATACAGCCAACGCGGAAGTCGAAGCAGCT
>JAYVIT010000218.1:0-4613 GCA_043769965.1 Saprospiraceae bacterium | reverse complement strand
AAACAAACACAGGTATATCAACATCTTCCAGAATGATGATCTGTGTGCAAATTGTTTGCGCATTATTTTTTGGATTCACTGCTTTCCAAACCCTGTGGATAATCGTTCTGCAAACATCTGTTGAAATTATATTGTCTGTAAAACTAATAGTTGGTTGTTGACATATAAGATTAAATGGATCTGCAATTACTTTTCCTGTTATGGATGTATCAATACTACTACCTGGGCATGCACGATAGTCCCCCGGGCACAAAATCACCGGTGGATTGTTGCAACAATTTTCACGAACAGTGATATTAAAATTACATGTTGAGGAATTTCCACAGGCATCTGTAGCTGTTATTACAACAGCTGATACACCTATTAAAAAAATAGTACCAGAAGGTAAAGAGCTAGTCACAACCGGAGTTCCACAATTATCTGTTGCTGTTGGTTCATTCCAGTTTACTATAGCAATGCAATTATCATTGGTTAATACGGTTACATTTAGTGGACAAGAAGTGATGATGGGGGGGACATCATCTTTCAATATTATTTTTTGAATACACGAACTGGTTAAACTTGAATTTTGAGGATCCGTTGCTGTCCAGGTTCTGTGAATTTCAAGCAAACAGTTTATGTTTTTAATTGTAGTGTCTTTGAAACTAATCAATGGTTGTCCACAATGAACATCCCTGGGTAATGCAGTAGCCGTGCCTGTTGTAGCAGGTGCTATGGAAGATGAAGGACAAGTTGTAAAATCTGATGGACAGGTCAATATTGGCGGATGTTGACAACAATTTTCTGTAACTGTAACATGGAATGAGCAGCTTGCTGAATTTCCGCAATTATCTGTTGCAATTACAATAACAGTAGTCTGACCCAATTGAAATGTTGAACCTGATGGTTTTGAAGTTGTGAAATTTACATGTGCGCAATTATCTGTTGCAACAGGTGGATTCCAATTTACTATTGCTGTGCAATCATTCCCAGATTGTACAGTGACATTAGGTGGACAATGTGTTATAACAGGCGGATTTTTATCTTCGAGTTTTATGATTTGAATGCAGGTAGAGAATAAATTGCTTTTATCCGGATCAGTTGCTTTCCAGGTTCTTTGTATAATTGTTTCGCAATCTCTCGACTCAATATAAGTATCACTAAACCGGAGTTTAGGTTCTTTACAATGTGAAGTGGCAGGAGATGCAGTTGCCCTACCTGTGATTGAAGGATCAAGTGAAGTGCCTGGGCAACCGGTAAAATCAGAAGGACAAGTTATTATAGGTGGTTTGTTGCAGCAGTTCTCTTCAACAATTACACTGAATTCGCATTTAGATGTATTTCCACAAACATCTGTTGCAACAATTGTAATGAGCGTCACCCCTACTGTAAAGATTGAGCCCGAAGGTACGGAACTAGCTATTGTAACCGGTCCGCAATTATCGGTGGCAAATGCATTTTGCCAGGTCACTGTGGCTGTGCAATCGTCTTCTGATTGTACAGTTATATTTGATGGACAAATTACAAACACAGGTGAAATGAGATCCTGTAGTTTTATAGTTTGTTTACAACTGGAAAATAAAGTTGCATCATCGGGATCAATAGCGATCCAGGTTCTTTCAATTTCTGTACTGCAAGCAGTGGAATGAATAGTTCTGTCAATAAAATTGACTAATGGATTTTTACAATTTGGGGAAGATTTTACTGCAGTGGCCCTTCCTGTTGTTGTTGGTTCCAAACTTGTGCCGGGACAAGAAATGAAATCACGGGGGCAATCAATTTTTGGAGCAGTACAACAATTTGAGATGACTTCCAAATGAAAACTACAGCTTGATGAATTCCCGCAAACATCTATTGCTGTTATTGTGATTTGATGATGGCCTATAGTAAAATCACTACCATTGGGATGTGAAGTAGTTACTGTAAAATTTCCGCAGACATCTGTTACTAGTGGCATGATCCAACTAAACTGGCTCTTGCATTTTGAATTGCTCAATATAGTAGTGTCTCTTGGACAATTTATAAATACAGGTTGTAGTGTATCGAGTGTACTCAAGTATTGTATACAAAAAGATCTTAGGAATGGATCATCAGGATCTGTTGCGGTCCAAACTCTTTGTACTAGTTTGGCACCAGGACAGTTGCCTGTTTGAATGAGATTGTCAACATAAGCGACAATAGGAGTTGCACATTCCGGACTTCCAGGTTCAGCTGTTGCGAATAAACTGACGATTGGATCGATTGATGAACCCGGACATGCATTAAAGTTGGGTGGACAATGAATTATTGGTGCATGATTACAATTCAGCGAGGACTTAGCCTTTTTAAAATTTACTTGTGCTGAAGTATGTAAAGGTGTTCCGAATAAAATGACTGCAATAGCTATAAAGCTCAGCAGGGGGTAATATTGCTTTTTCATAATCAGAGGGTAAGTATGTATGAAGAAAATCTCTTGAGTGTTGAGCGAGGAAATTAAATACGATTAAGAGATTTTGAATCTGGTGTTATAAAGCCAAGAAGAGAAATTGAGAATGGGTGTTATTAAACGAAGTGTAAATGTAAATTAGAATTATTGAAAGCTGCAAGTATTTATTTATAAAAATTACATGATTAATTTAACAAATTTGAAAGCAGTTAGAATACTGTTTAATACATTCAGAAAAAAAGTGTATGGATGTGGATAATTATAAAATATTGTTACTTCTTGTCAGGATTTGCTCTGAATTTATACAAAATCAAATTGTCCACCGCAAGATCTTCTTCCAGTACAAATCCAAATTGACTAAGTCTTTTGAATAGTTTATTCTGAATGGATAGGTTTTTTTGGTATATTTTTTTATCTTCAATTAAAAATGGATCTGGAACGAGGAAAAAAAGTTTTCCGTTTTTACGAAGATTATCTTTTATAGAATGGATATATTTTTTATCCTGGATAAAAAATTCAGGAATGCCTCTAATGATGATTTTATCAGGCATTTCATTTTCCTTATGGCTGGACTCCCAATCAAAATAATTGATCTTTTCTTTGGTGGTGGAATTTTTTTGTTTGGTGGAATCTGGTTCAACATCGGTGATGATTCGAAAGTCCGCTCCAATTCTGCCTGTATGAATTTTTAGATTATTATAGATATTGCTTGCAATTTTTCCCATGGTATAATCAGATGCGCCTATAAAAAGCATCGTTTCATTATCTTGAATCTTGTAAAATGATAACTCGTTAAAAAACTTTGAATCTTTTTTAATTTTAAAAGGATACTCATCTTCTAAGACATCAAGTCTGAAACAGTCAATCATCTCTATGTTTTCATTATAGACTCTCAATACATCTATATTGAATTCGGTCAAAATGCTGCTATCGCCATATATTTTATTTAGAAATTTTAAATTGTATTCAGGATTGTGGTGTGCCGAAGGATAATTTTGCATAGCAGATTTCTTATCTTTCCAATTTACTTTTTTATTTTCTTTGATGATTATCCCGAGAACAATCAAACCACCACTGTCTTTTTGCATGAGTTCATTGCGATACTTGCTTATCCCTTGAATGACAAGTTGGGTAAAGCTGCTGTCTTGCTGGCTGTAGATGAATTGGATTCCAACAAAGAAAATTATTAATAATATAATGCTGGACTTTTTCGAAATTATATGAATCTCCATTATAGAAATTACTTTGATAATGCTAAATTGGTTTTCTAGGAACTCCTGATAATTTTCTTTATTAATCAAAGTGCAATTAGCTTCTGGATAAATATCTAACCATGTTTTTGGAGCTTTTGAATACGCTTGAATAGTATTATGTCCATTCAATACACTGTGATTGAATGACCAATTGGCCAATTTAGAGCTAATTTGGCAATTGTAATTTACAAATTCACGCTAATTTGTAGAAATAGACTAAAATCAACCGTATCAAATCATAGCACGGGATTTTTCCCACTGATAATTTTAAGAATCAAACCGCAAAATAAATACTTATTTTGCGGTTTGACTCTTGAAATTCAAGCTTTTCATTGATTTTTTTGAATGGCTATAAGTGAGAGATTTCTACTTCATCACCTCAAATTTTCCATTCCTTTTGACCCCATGCTCATCTTCCACTTGTATGAAGTACATTCCTTCATTCCAATCTTTAATATCTCCGCTTAGAATGACTGGCTGATGTGTAAGTGTTTCAAAATAAACTTGTTTGCCATGCAAATCGAATACACGCATCTTTTGAATGAATCCAGTTTTCAATTCCAGGTTTATTTTTTCCGATGCGAGATTCTAGTACAAATTGAAATCGATTAATTCAATTAGAAGATTAACCGTTTTGCACTCAGCTACTAAATATGAAAAGCTTGAATCTTAAGTATTGCAAGTATATAAAAAATTCTTTCCTACTCAATATTTCGATATATTTTCAAGACCTGTTCAATACGTTCATCTGGAATAAGTTGGGTACTTGCAATCAATTTGATTTGTTTAAAATCTTTGTGATTAGAATTAATGATGTAATTAAAAGAATCAGGTAATACTGCGGATGGAATTTTTAATGCAACTGTTTTAGATTCCAGATACCACTGATCACCATGTATTTGGCATTTAGAATAGTCTTTTGAGTCTCTCCAGCCATCATCCAGCATTTCTAAATT
>JAYVIT010000217.1:0-3108 GCA_043769965.1 Saprospiraceae bacterium | reverse complement strand
CGAATTATAGCCCCTGGAAAAGTATACAGGAATGAAACAATATCTGCAAGATCACACTGTCAGTTTCATCAGGTAGAAGGATTATACATTGATAAAAATATTTCTATGTCCGATCTTAAACAGACCCTTTTGTTTTTTGCAAAAGAAATGTTTGGATCTGAAGTTAAAATTCGTTTGAGACCTTCCTACTTCCCATTTACTGAACCTTCGGCTGAGATGGATATTTACTGGGGACTTAAAGATGAAACAGACCATCGGATAACTAAAGGCACTGGTTGGTTGGAGATATTAGGTTGCGGTATGGTGGATCCTACTGTACTGGATAATTGTGGAATTGATTCTTCAAAATATTCTGGATTTGCATTTGGAATGGGCATTGAAAGACAAGCCATGTTGCTTTATAAAATTCCTGATATCCGTTATTACTTTGAGAATGATATCCGATTTCTTAAGCAGTTTTAATCACGGCAATTTATTTTGTGAAATACACAATTGATATTTAATGAAGAAACCAAGTTTAGCAAAAGGAACAAGAGATTTTTTACCTGCTCAATCCAGACGCAGAAAATTTATTTTTGAAACTATTGAAAAAACATTTTTATCCTATGGATATCAACCTCTCGAAACACCGGCAATGGAAAACCTGGATACACTTACAGGAAAGTATGGAGATGAAGGAGATAAATTATTATTTAAAATTTTAAATAGTGGTGATTACCTGAAGGCTGCCGATGAAAATATATTAAAGGATAAAAATTCTTTAGGATTAATTCCGCAAATAACGGAAAAAGGATTGCGATATGATTTGACTGTTCCATTCGCTCGAGTTGTGGCAATGAATCAACATGCCATTACATTTCCATTTAAGAGGTATCAAATTCAGCCTGTTTGGAGGGCAGACAGGCCACAAAGAGGACGTTATCGCGAGTTTTATCAGTGTGATGCGGATGTAATTGGATCTACATCTTTATTGTATGAAGCAGAACTCTTACAGATTTATGATCGTGTATTTGCTAATCTTGGAATACCGGTTCGAATAGTAATCAATCATCGGAAAATTCTTGAGGGCATTGCCAAAGAAGCCGGTTGTGAAAACCAATTCATGGCGATGACTCTTGAATTGGACAAGTTGGATAAAACAGGAAAGGAAGAAGTTCTTAAAGCATTGATGCGTTTGGGCATTGACGATAATAAAGCAGAGTGGATTTTGGAAGCAATAAAAAAGTCTGAATTCAAGGATTTCGATTTTAATGACATTGCGATGATGGGTATTCAGGAAATTAAAAAGGTTTTTGAGTTCAATCAATCGTATTCCTTTGTGAATGAAATAAAATTTGATGCATCACTAGCAAGGGGTCTTAGTTATTATACCGGATGCATTTTTGAAGTCTTGCCAACATCTATAAGTATGGGTAGTCTGGGTGGTGGAGGTCGTTATGATAATTTGACTGGTGTATTCGGCTTGCCTGGAGTTTCTGGAATTGGAATTTCATTTGGGGCAGACCGGATTTATGATGTGATGGAAGAATTGAAAATTTTTCCTGAAGACTTAAATCGTTCAGTGCAAGCGTTATTCATCAGTCTGGATGACCTAAGTCTTTCCTGGTCATTCCAACAAGCCACTGAATTGCGTATTCAAGGTATCGCAGTAGATGTATATCCGGAAATTGCCAAGATCAAAAAGCAATTTGCTTATGCTGAAAATCTATCGATTCCTTTTGTAATTATTGTTGGTGAAAATGAAAGACAGACGGGCATAGTAAATATCAAAAATCAAAAGACCGGAGAGCAATTAGCTGTTTCAAGCTCTGAAATAGCAGCTCATATTTGTTAACACTCCTTAAAGAAAGCTACTAGTCAATACCATTCTGTATTCTTTTTTCCGTTATACCAGGCGGCTTTTCAACATATTATATAAAAAAATAATATGTATTAACATAATTTTTAAGCTATTAACTTTTTATTTTGAACTTCTATGTGTATCTTTGTCATCCTTTAGCTTTTAGGCATAGATTTAAGTTTTAATATTTAAATTTGTCAAATCAAGCGAAAGGTTAACAGAGAATCATTAATTAACAATAATCTCTGGCCATGAACAAGCTAAATTCCATTTTCTGTATTCTCGTTTTTGCATTCATATGCCAGAACGCTAGTTCTACACAGAGCATTAATTCCAATATTCTACTTCCAAGTCTGCTTAAGAAAATTAATTCCTATGAGGAGGAGGTACGGTCACGTCTTGAAAATATGGATTGTCTGGTCATAACCAAAATTGATGATGATGTTCTTGATCAGGTAAGAAGGTTTGTAACTAGTAGTAAAACCAATACACTGGAAATACTCAAAAGAACGGAGATCTACTTTCCACTAATAGATAAAATTTTTACAGATTACAATCTTCCTGTTGAGCTTAAGTATTTGACTATTGTAGAATCAGCTCTTCAGCTTCATGTTAAGTCCAATGTTGGTGCAGCTGGTATATGGCAATTTATGCCTGCTACGGCACGCTTGTTAAAACTAACCATTAATGATAAACTGGACCAAAGACTGGATCCGGTTTTAGCTACTCATGCTGCAGCAAAGTACTTTCAAATCCTTTATGGAATGTTTGGCGATTGGTCTTTAGCAATTGCAGCCTACAATTGTGGGGAGTATAGAGTCAAGGAAATACTTGAAAATACCAACGCTAAAAACTTTTGGGAAATCAAAAAATTTTTACCAAGACAAACCCAGCTATTTATACCTGCATTCATTGGTGCAAGTTATATGATGCAATATTATGGAGAGCACGACATTATACCAGAAATAAATTTGCTAAAAAATACTAAAATCACATTTGTTAAAATTCACAAAGAAGTTAATCTTAAAGATCTATTCAAAAAAACAAATATCAATAAAGGAATTTTTAGCAGTTTGAATCCTTCTTATAAAAAATCTTCAATACCGGCATTGAACTCAGGTACTTATGTAAGTCTACCAGATAGTTTAATGGTTGAATTTGTAGATTTTTATATGTTCCATAATAAGAAGAATCAAATTATGGATGAAGCCCGGATGTTGTTGCCGGGAGAAACACTATCTGATCATGAAATTATTTCATTCAATCGT
>JAYVIT010000216.1:0-6692 GCA_043769965.1 Saprospiraceae bacterium | reverse complement strand
ATCTTATCGTGGAGTAGCGGGCAAATGTAAGAAAAAGTTGGCAGTTCGACAAGCTCACTGCAACACAATATGCAATTGGCAAGGTGCAATAGGCAAATTGGAATTGACCGGCGGCGGATGACAATTGATGGCACAGTGACATATATCTTATTTATTCTTGCAAGTCCCGCTGATCGGGAGTAACTTGCAAGCGGTTATAGTTTTAAATCATTATTGAATGATTATATGAAACTAATAGAACTAAAAAGTAAAATACGAATGAGAATATTTTTTTCATTGTGGATTCCTGTTTTTTGTCATACAATTATCAATTCTCAATCCATCCTTCCAAGTGTTTCAGTAACAGGAAATTTACATTATACCAATTTTGACCTCGATAAAGATGGCAATAAATATTTTTTGTTTTATGTGGAATATCCAGATACATTTTGGATTAATGATCAACCAAGATATGATTTACTTAATTTAAAGAAATATGGTGATTTTTATAATAATCTATTTCTTATAAAATGTGATACCAAGAATAATTTAATAAACTTGAGTCATATTTATTCAAATCTTCACTCTGGAATC
Source organism: Saprospiraceae bacterium (assembly GCA_043769965.1). Lineage (GTDB taxonomy): Bacteria > Bacteroidota > Bacteroidia > Chitinophagales > Saprospiraceae > Vicinibacter. The sequence goes on along the minus strand of JAYVIT010000216.1, from coordinate 6,119 downwards.
ATAGAGGTTGATGAAGACCAATCTGCTTATCTTACTGTTGTATGTAATTCCGACACTTTATTTTTTAATGATTCAATGATCATAAATAGGCAATTTAAAAAGTCTTCTGTTTTATTGAGATTAAACAAGAATCTTCAATTAGTTGATTATTTAGTTTTTAAAAATGCAACGGAATTAAATAGTAAAATAAGATTTAGTAATGACAGAATGTTTATTTCAGGTACTTTTGTTGATACTTTCGAAATTAACGGCCTGAAATTGATATGTTATCCTAAAACATCTTTAAACATTAATTCCTTTGTTTGCTCTTTAAGTAAAAATTTAGATTCGATTTTCTATTTAGTTAATTTTGGAGGGACTGGTTACGATATCATTTCTGATATTGAAATTGACAAATATAATAATCTCTATTTTTGTGGATCTGCAACAAGCAAGTATTTAAATATTGGAGCGGACAGTTTTAATCGACCAGATGACCGTTATTCTTCGAGATATATTTTCGGAAAAATAGATTCAGCTGGGCTATTGGATTGGCACTATCAAACCGGATGTTCAAAATCTGAAACACTAAATGATATTTCTTTTTCTCAAAATGGAGATTTATTAATATTGGGTAGCTTTTATACAACTCAGATTACTATTGATAACCAGGTTTTATATAATCCATATTACCCCAAAATTAATTCCTTTATCAGTCAATGGACTAGAAATGGCGACTTTGTCAACTTAAAACATTTTAACCAGAGCGGCCCTATTGATATAAAGGAAGTCAATTTGGATTTAGAACAAAATCACTGGATTACTCTAAGCACATTTGACACACTGATAGATGCAAGAGGACATGAGTATCATATTGAACCTTATGGTAATTTCTATTTTTGTAAACTGGATAATAAATTTGATATAATCCATGTGAATTATGTTACAAGTTCAGATGGATTCGGAATTCATGGCATTAAATTCGATAATCAAGGACACTTGATTGCTAAGCTTTGGTATAAAGGAAAATATTTAATGTATAATGATTCGATAATAATTGATAGTATTCAGCAAATTAGTCCTCTAGGTTTTCCTACGTTTCTTTTAGTTGACTTTGATCAGTTACTCACAAATCTTCAAGAATATTTTAATAATTCCAAACGCTTTCTCCTTTATCCAAATCCTTCATCAGGTTCTATTCACATTAAAGCAAGTACAGGTAATATTTATTTTAACAAAATAATCCTATATAATTCAAAAGGTTTAAAATTATTAGAAAAAGATTACGGACAAAATACATCGGAATGCAATTTAGAGATTCCTAATCTTGGAATGGGCATTTTCATAGTTTGCTTGTTTCAGAAAGGGAATTTAATTACAGCCCAAAAATTGATTATAAATAAATAGTTCAATTTGAAAAAGTTGCAAATTGCAAACTTGCAACAACAGCTTTGAGAATAGAAATTTACCGAAGATGGAAATAGTACTTTTAAAACCCAATCACTTATTACTCCTCATTCCTAACTCCTATCTTTTCGTTCATCTCTCATCGTTCATCACTTCCCGCACTTCTGCGGGATCTCCGCTACGCTTCGACATCACTAAATTAACTGAAAACTGCCAACTTTATTCTTCGTGTTCCTTACTAATCGCCTTATACTCCGCAATTAGTTTCTGCTGTATATCCGGAGTTACATGAGCATATTCACTAAAGTGCATTGTGAATTTTGCACGGCCTTGTGTCATGGATCGAAGGCTGGATGAGTAGTTGTGCATTTCTGCGAGAGGTACTTTTGCTTTTATTTTTTTGTAATGTCCTTCGGAATCCATGCCAAGTATGATTGCACGACGAGTTTGAAGATCACCCATGATGTCGCCCATTGCTTCGTCCTGACATAAGATCTCAAGTTCGTAAACAGGTTCGAGGATTTGTGCACCTGCGGAATGGAAGGCTTCTTTGAATGCCATGGTACCTGCAATCTGAAATGCCATATCATTACTATCTACCGCATGCATTTTTCCATCAAAAACGGATACGCGGATGTCTGTACAATACGATCCGGTCAATGGTCCTTCAATCATTTTATTCATCACACCCTTTTTGATTGCAGATGAAAATTTTGTATCAATGGATCCACCTACGATGCACCAAAAAAATGCAAGTTTTCCTCCCCAACTTAAATCATCATACTCTTTGTGACGCACATTCAATCCTGCAGGATCTGCCATTCCTTCATGAAATGGTTCTACGCGCATATGTACTTCACCAAACTGTCCCGATCCACCGGATTGTTTTTTATGGCGGTAACTGGTATCGGTTGCTTTTGTAATTGTTTCGAGATATGGTATTCTTGGTTTTACATATTCGACGTGCAATCCATGCAGTTTTTCAATTCGATGTCTCAATAGATCTAAATGCAATTGTCCCTGACCATGTAAAATATTTTGTCTGAGTCGTTGCGATTGTTCGAGTACCAAAGTCGGATCTTCTTCCTGTAAATCATGTACAGCTTTGATTACTTTTTCAAAATCATTTTTATTCTCTGTGGTAATCGCTGCTCGAATACGTGGCTCTGGAAATGGAATCGGTTCAATCTCCACATCATTGCCTTTTACACTTAAAGTATTGTTGGTATGACTGTCTTTTAATTTTACTGCAACGCCAAGATCACCAGCAACCAAATCGGGAACGGCTTCCCTGCTTTTACCATTGGAAACAAAAACCTGGTTAAGTCTTTCTGATCCGCGATTAGAATTGTTGACCAATTCATCACCGGTTTTCACTTTTCCAGAATACACTTTGAAATAAGATACCTTTCCAACTTTAGCTTCAGTCATTGTCTTATAAATAAAAAGAACGGCAGGCCCATTTACACTCATTTCCAATTCTCCATTTTTCAATTTTACTGAAGGTCGATCCGCAGGTGAAGGACAAACATCATTGATGAATCCCATAATGCGGCCACTACCCATATTTTTTATTGCCGAGCAACAAAACACCGGAAACAAACTTTGCTTCGCGATGCCTTTGCGCAATCCATCTGCTAATTCAGATTCATCGAGATTACCTGTTTCAAAAAAATGTTCCATCAGTGTATCGTCATTTTCCGCAGCAGCTTCAACGATAACATTATGCATCGTTTGTGCTTTTGGCATTTCTGCTGCAGGAATTTCTTTTTTCGTAGGTTTACCTCCATCAGCCGGAAACTCGTACATAATCATACGCAATGCATCTATGATAGCATTGAAATTTTTTCCAGGATTCAATGGATACTGAAAGGTAATCAGCTTGTGTCCAAATCTGGAAATGGCTTGTTCCAATGTCGAATCAAAATCCGCTTTCTCATGATCGCATTGATTGATGACAAACATTGCGGGTAAATGAAATTTCTCTACGTGCTCCCACATTAATTCAGTTCCTACTTCTACCCCATGTGCAGCATTGAGTGTCATCATCCCAAGGTCAGCGACTTTCATAGAAGATAAAATCTCGCCGACAAAATCATCGGAACCAGGAGTATCAATAATATTAATCTTACAATCTTTCCAATTTGCATGCATGAGCGTACTGAACAAACTTCCTTTTCTTTCCTGTTCTATTTCAGAAAAATCGGAAACGGTATTTCCTGCATCGATGGTTCCTCTTCGTGTAATGGCTTTTGCTTCATACAGCATGCTTTCAATTAAACTCGTCTTTCCGCTATGGGAATGGCCGAGCATAACGACATTCCTGATTTGTTTGGGATCTAAGCTCATATAAATTGGATTTTATCTTGTTTGGTAATAGTTGCAACAAGTTATCTTATTTAAAAAGAATCCCAAAAAATATTTTACTTAAATTTTTGACAAAAGCCTAAGCTGGTTGGTTATCTGCAAAGTATAGATTATAGTTAATTTATATGCTTGATTTATATTAATGCTCTTACTTCGAAGATCTTAACCGCGAAGTCGCAAAGGAAGAACGCAAAGGGCGCTAAGAAGAAATTATTTCGCATTAAACTTTGCGCTCTTTGCATAAACTTCGCGTCTTTGCGCTTAAGCTATTCACTACGAAACCAGAACATACTGCAATTGATCATCCTCAATACTCATCGCACACTTAAAATGTTTCTCCGGACAAGATTTATATCCATGCAATCCACAGGGACGACAGTAAAGTTTTTCCTTGATTTGAATGATATGTTGTTCATCCGATAAAGGTCCAAATCCAAATTCAGTTACAGTACTACAAAAAATCGCAGTTACAGGTGCATTTACAGATGAGGCAATATGAAGAGGAGCAGAATCATTTACATAATTCATTACAGCACGCTTCATCAATTCCGCGGATTCCTGGATAGTTAGTTCCCCGCAAAGATTTTGCATTATTAATCTTTGGTTTTTTAATGCTACTTCCGAAATTATTTGTGCACATAAAACTCCATCACTTCTTGATCCAATGAATATCACTTCTACATCTACCATTAATTTAGAAAGAAACGAAATCCATTTTTCTCTTGGATATTGTTTGGTAAACCAGACGGAAGCGGGTGCAATAACGATGTAAGGTTTATTTATTAGTGTGGAAATTTTCTTCTCATTTTCCGGATTTGTATAAATTTTAGGCTTGGTCGGACTAGAATCTGTATAATCTTCTATTAATTTTTGATTGCGTTGGGTTTCGTGTATAAAACTTGATACAGATATTTCATGAGCATATTTTTTAGTATAGAAAAAAGATAAGGGATTTTTATCAAAACCTATTTTTTCTTTTGCTCCAGAAAGTATAGTCAAGATTCCCGTTGACGCAAAACGCTGTAAATTGAAAATCTTATCGTATTTCTTCTTGCGCGAAGTTAGTAATACGCGAAAAAGATTACTGTATTTATCTACCGTTTTATCCCAGATTATTAACTCACTTACTTTAGGATTATCTTTAAACACGCCTTCGTTTCCTTTTCTGATCAATACATCAATAGTGTCTTCTGGATAAAATTGATTCCATTTTTCTACCAATGCCGTTGACAAAATCACATCACCAAGAAAAGAGGTTTGTATGAAAAGGATTCTTGACATTATTAAATTTCTATATTTTTCAATTATTTGGCTTTAGCCGATTTTTGTAATATAAATAAATTACAATTAACTTAAACGGGCTTTGCAATTTATCAATTACAATTGGCTTCAGCCAATTGTTGCAGCTATTTTCAAGGAGTTCCAACCGAATCATCACCTCTCTGATCAGCGATTCCAATATATGAGTTCTTATCCCTCGCAATCAACTCCACTCTTCCAATAGCTTCTCTCATTTTAATCGAGTAATTTATTTTCTTTAATTCTGATAATACATTCTTATCCCATTCTCCTTCTTCAAAATAAATACAATCCGGCAACAACTGATGATGAAAGCGTTTGCTTTGCACTGCAACATATGGACTCATTTTAAATTCAATTAAATTCATCAGGACTTGAAAAACTGTTGTAATAATAGTTGATCCACCAGGAGTGCCAACTATATATTCAACGAGATTATTTTTTACACCTATGGTTGGAGTTATACTACTCAGCATTCTTTTGTTGGGTTCAATCGCATTTGCTTTGGAACCTATCAATCCATATAAATTGGGCACACCAGGTTTAACACTAAAATCATCCATTTCATTATTCAACAAAAACCCAGCACCTTCAGCAACTACAAATGAACCATAAGAACCATTCAAGGTTGTAGTAATGCTAACCGCATTTCCATCCTTATCTATAATACTGAAATGTGTGGTTTCCTCAGATTCCCAAAGCAATTCATTTTTATCAATAAAATCTTTTGAATCCGATGCTTTTTGGAAATCTATACTCGAAATGCGTTTCTGCAAATAATTTTTATCCAATAATTGATGCATTGGAACTTTACAAAAATCCGGATCACCTAAGTACATTGCCCGATCTGCATAAACTCTTCTTTCAATTTCTGTAAACAATTGAATATGCTGATCCGAATGAAATTTAATATCTGATTTCTTTGACAATTCATACATGCCAAACAATTGTGCCAGATGAATCCCACCACTGGACGGTGGTGGCATTGAAATGATTTGATAATTTTTATAATTAAAATGCACCGGATCTCTCCAAATAGATTGATACATAGCTAAATCATTTTTATT
>JAYVIT010000215.1:0-6140 GCA_043769965.1 Saprospiraceae bacterium | reverse complement strand
CTCGCGCCGCCAAACAGAAAATCCACGGAACAACAAAGCATTCGTATCACATAGGTATGGTTTGTCCCATAATAATTCTATCGAATTGTTTTTTGCAACTGATGTTAAGTTCTCAGGTGCGGGTCCAACAATTTTGATTCTGATGGTATGCAGATAGGAGAGTCCTGTTGTGTCCAGATAGTTGTCAGTTACTTTTAAAACTACGGTATAATATTCTTTGCGAATCAGGGAGCAATTGGTATTCCAACTTAATACAGCATGAATTGGAGATTTTGAATACACTGTCGGGACTGAAATAATAGCAGATGGATTAGTAAAGAAAGGCGCTCCATTGGCTTCTATTTTTATTTTCGAACCAAGTCCGGTGGTATCAATATCCAGAGCAAGAATATCTAAATTCAAAATGCTGCCCGCAACTATGCAAGTGTCTGTAATTGCTACTATTGTTGGAGGATGATTATTGACACAATCATTTCGCACAAATATCTGCATGTCGCGTATGGTACTGGCTATTTTTACACCTTTTCGATATTCGTGAATAATAAATGCTATATTATATTCACCAGCGCGCTGAGGGGCATTCCAGGTAAATGTTCCAAGGTCCTTATCAAAACTTATATTATTATTCAAACCTGCTTGTATCTGGTTTGGATAACTATAATTTGGAACTGGAGTATTTTTATCCAATAATGGAACAATGAGTTCAAAGCTTAAGCTATCACCATCTTCATCATAAGCAGAAGGGTTGTGTAAAAAAAGTTGTCCGACACATCCAAAGTCAATGGGTGGCTGCAATAATCTAACGGAATGATTTGGATATTGAAATTGTAAATTTAAAAGTGTAACGGTGGTTTGTATAAAAAATGGAATATTGACGCTATTTGGTGGATCGATATTCAAAATGTTTTCAACCCGGTTTGGATCTGCCACACTCAAATTATAAGTGCCCCGGCCAGGGAAAGTATGAACAGCGGTATAGAGATTTTTTTTTACGTTGTTGGGAAGTGCTTGTCCATTTCCATTTGCACGTGCTATTGTGCTAAAACTTCCATCTCCCCATTCAATGATAAGGCTGTCTCTGTCGGCAGCCACACTACTTGTTTTAGTATATGTTGACACAAACACTTGAATACTTAAATCGGAGAGTTGTACAAATGAAATTTCTCCTGCACGGTTGTGTGTGGCAAGAATTGCACTTGTCGAAAAACAAACAAACAATGTTAGGACGAATACTTTTCTAATCATTGCGGTACATTATTTTCAGCACTTCGAATAAGTTCCAGGCATTTATGTAAACTTTCTTTCCAGTTTGGTATATCGATTCCAAAAGTCTTTTCAATTTTGTTACAATCCAGGCTACTGAATAATGGTCGATGTGCCTTTGCTCCATATTCCTTTGTAGAAATGTCGATCAAATGTACATCAGCATTCAGGTATTTAAAAATTTCAGCTGCCAATTGATGCCAACTGCAACTCCCGGAATTGCTATAATGAAAAAAACCTGCAAAATTCTGTTTTTTGTTTTTCGACATCCAGCTAATCATATGCAGAATGCATTCTGCAAGATTTCGAGCATAAGTCGGATTGCCAATCTGATCGGAAACAACTTTTATGGTCTTATGTGTATGTGCGAGTTTGCACATCGTTTTAACAAAATTATGTCCAAAGCTACTATACAGCCATGATGTGCGAATGATAATGCTCTCAGGGTTTTCATCAATAATAGAATCTTCACCCAGACTTTTTGAAGTTGCATACACTCCAATTGGATTTTTCTTTTCATTTTCAGTGATTGGTATTCTTGAATCTGTATTAAATACATAATCCGTTGAAATGTGAATGAACTTTGTCTGGTATAATTTACAATAGCGAGAGAGTTCTTTAGGTGCCTGAGCATTTAATTTATAACAAAGTTCAACTTCATCTTCTGCCTGATCCACTTTCGTATATGCTGCTGTATTGATTAGAAAATCTGCCTCAGATTCCCGGAGAATTGATTCGGACAATTCAGGATTGCAAATATCCCATTGATCTTTTGTAAATAATTTGAATTCGATTTCAGGATGTAGAGTTGACAATTGATTCAATTCTTGTCCAAGCTGACCATTTGCTCCCGTAATCAGAATACGCATTAGTTAGCAGTAATTTCAGCTTTGAAAAATGGCAATGATAAATCTTTGTCAGAGATAATACGCAAGTTCTCGGGAATCTTCCAATCAATATTAAATGAAGTGTCGAACGGATGGAATCCACCTTCATGTTCTTTTGAATAGTAATTATCGCATTTGTAATTGAAGATTGCTGTCTCGCTCAAAACAGAATAGCCATGTGCAAATCCTTTTGGAATCAACAATTGCTTTTTATTTTCCTGACTTAGTTGAATGGTGAATACCTTGCCAATGGTATTGCTGTCTTTTCTGAGATCTATAACAACGTCTAATACTTCACCATAACAAACGCGAACTAACTTGGATTGTGCCTTAGGATGGTTTTGAAAATGCAAACCTCTGATCACACCATATTTTGATTCGGCTTCATTGTCCTGAACAAAGAAATATTCAAGATTATTGATAACAAATTTCTTTGCGTTATAGGATTCGAAGAAACAGCCACGAGAGTCGGAATAGACGTCTGGTGCAATAATGAGTAGTCCTTCTATTTCGGTTTTAATAATCTTCATAATTATTTATCCTTGAAGAGTAATCGGATGGGGCAACCCGTAAAATTGAATAATAGTCTCAATTGGTTTTCTATATAATTTTTATAATTCGCTTTAATCTCATCCGGATAATTTGTATAAAATGCAAAAACAGGATAAGGTTTTTTAATTTGTACGATGTATTTTATTTTAATCAAATGGTTCCGATACGAAGGTGGTGGAACTTTGGCAATGGCTTCAAGCATTTTGTCATTTAATATAGAAGTTTTAATTTCTTGACCTCTGTTTTTATAGACTTCCATTCCTTTCTCTACTGCTTGAAAAATTCGTTGCTTATCTTTTACAGATATGAACATGATAGGGACATCATTGAATGGTGCTAATTTGGATTTAATTTTAATTTCAAATTCACCGGCAGTTTTTGTATCTTTTACAACTAAATCCCATTTATTGACAAGGATAATCAAGCCTTTATTTCTTTTTACAACCAGGGATACAAGCTCCATGTCCTGGGCTTCTATTCCCAATGTTGCATCAATAAGCAAGAAGCATACATCACAATCTTCAATTGCTTTAATTGCTCGTATGACGGAATAGAATTCAAGATCCTCATTGACTTTGGCTTTTTTTCGAATGCCAGCCGTATCGACTAGCATAAATTCCTTGCCATATTTTTTATAAATCGAATGGACGGGATCTCTTGTAGTGCCTGCAATATCTGTCACCAGATTTCTTTCTTCTTCTAATAATACGTTGAGGAATGATGATTTTCCAACATTGGGTTGTCCGATTACTGCAAATTTTGGAAGATCGGATTGTACTTCTTCTCCGGGTTCAATTTGGGCGGCTATAGCATCCATCAAATCACCCGTTCCGCTACCTGCGATAGATGAAATAAAAAAAACATTTTCAAATCCAAGTCCCCACATCTCCTGTCCTTGTAGATATCGTTGTGGATTATCCACTTTATTCACTGCTAAGAAAATTGGTTTATTAGATTTTCTCAATAGTTCAGTTACGCTATGATCGAGATCCGTAATACCTGTAATTGCATCCGTCATGAATACTATGCAGTTTGCTTCTTGTATAGCCAATTGAACCTGTCTCTTGATTTCGATTTCAAAAATATCCTGACTTTTGAAGACCAATCCTCCGGTATCTATGATCGTAAAGTGTTTTCCATTCCATTCTCCGGTATCATATATCCGGTCTCGTGTTACGCCACTGATATCATCAACGATGGCTTTTTTGTATCCAACCAATCTGTTGAAGAATGTTGATTTACCGACATTGGGTCTTCCCACTATTGCAATTGTGTAGCTCATTGAAATACGCTTGATTTATTCAAAAAAGAAGAATTGTTTCTCCAGTCTTTTCTGAGTTTGACACTTAAATTTAAATATACTTTTTGGTCCAGGTACTGTTCGATTTCCAATCTCGACTTTGTACCCAGCTCTTTTAATTTTGATCCGTTTTTTCCAATTAAAATTGGAATATGCGATTGTTTGCCTACAAAAATATAAGCATCTATTACGGCCATTTCTTTTTTTTCATCCACTCCTTTACAACTTTCTACAACGACAAAAGTATGGTAGGGAATTTCTGCATCATACAGTTGATAAATTTTCTCTCTGATGAGTTCTGAAATAAAAAACCGGACCGGTCTGTTACTTAAAATGTCATCCGGATAATACGCGGGATGAACAGGAAGAAGAAATTTGATATCTTCCAGCAATTCAGCTATACCGGTTTGATTCAATGCGGAGACTCTGTGAATCGATTTAATAGCTAATTGAAAATTTTCCAGATAATGGATGATCTCATCTGAATGATTTGCTGTCCCTTTATCTGTTTTGTTTAAACACAAGATAACTGGAATTTGCGATGTCCTCAACATCTCTAAAAAAGGTGTGGGGAGATTGCAAGGTATTGTTGAATCAACTACCAATAATATAACATCAGCATCTTCAAATGCAAGCTTTACCTGTAAGTTCATCGATTGATGCAAAGGATAATTCGCTTCTTCGATAAAACCAGGAGTATCTGAAAAAATAATTTGAAAACCAGGATCATTGATCAATGCCAGGATGCGTTGGCGGGTTGTCTGTGGTTTGTGGGACATAATGGCCATCTTCTCTCCGGTCAATGCATTCAATAGCGTGGATTTGCCGCTATTGGGCAAACCAATGAGATTGACAAAACCAGATCGAAATTCAATTGACATATTTATATTTTAGCTTCAATAAATTCAACAAGATTCATAGGATTCATTTTCCTCCAGTTAATATCCTGGAATTTTTTACCAATCTGAACATGATATTGAAGTCCGAATAATTTCATTTCACTCATTACATGTTCCTGTAAATTTACGAAAACAATATAAGCTTTTTCATCAGAAATATCTTCCTTCCATTCTTCATAATAACAATCATCAGAGCCATGATAATTAAACACATGCTCACAGAGCAAAACAAAACGGAATATTCCTTCTTCAATCATGGCATCAATAATATCTCTTTTTAAAAACATGATGTCGTTGTTGATGCAATCATTCCATTCACCAATCAATTCGATAATAGCAATTCCTTCTTCATAATCCGCATACAACTCTTTTACATACAGCGTTTCCGAACCTATAGAATCCCAATAAGGATGTATGAAATAATTATAGATTTTATTTGAATATTTGAATTCGTCATACTCTTGTTTATAAAATGGAGATCTTGAATCTTCAGTTGGATTATACAATTCCCTCCAATTAAAAAATGGTTCTATATCGTGCATATCTTTGTGAGGGAATTTAAAGAATGGTAATGATTAACAGATGCCGATAAAAATTGTTGTTACAGGTCCTGAATCTACTGGAAAAACGACATTGTGTACCCAATTATCAGAACGGTATAAAGGTACGATGATCCCTGAATTTAGTAGAGCGTATTTGCAAAAAACCAATGGATATTATGATTTAAAAGACTTAGAAAACATTGGGTTAACACAAAATATCCAAAATAATGCTGGTTCTGCTGAAAATCGTATCACAATCTGTGATACGGATGCATTAACCACACTCATTTGGGCAAGTGAAAAATTCAAAGTAAATTCAGTCATTCTTAAAAATGACTTGCAAATAAATCTTCCTGATCTGTATTTGTTATGTTATCCGGATTTAAAATGGGAGCATGATGTATTGCGTGAAAATCCTGATGATCTGGATAGATTATTCATGCTTTATTTTGAAGAAATAGTGAAAGTAGGAGCGACTTATGATATCGTTTATGGTATTGGAAGCATTCGTACAAATAGAGCTGTATTTTTTATAAATAATCGTTTTCCGGAATTGAATCACATGTTTTGAAAGTGAAGTAATCATTCGAATTTTTAATAGCCCATGACTTCCTGTCTGCCAACAGGCAGGAAGTCATGGCTATTAAAATTCTCTTCGGGTTTAATTCCCCACAGCTTGCAACGGAGCTAAACAGGA
>JAYVIT010000214.1:0-9422 GCA_043769965.1 Saprospiraceae bacterium | reverse complement strand
AGTTCGAAGTGGTGGATCCAATTTTAAATTTACATCAAAGGATGCCATGTCGCTGTCTTCAAAAATCAGATTGAATATTGAGACGGAAGCAAATACATTTTTTTGTGTAGTCTTTTCACTTTTAATATGTGCAAGTGATTCTGCTGCGGAAACTTTATGGATCAATAATTTTGAATCTGTATATTTTAAAATGGAAAGATCTCTTTGCACATTTACAGTTTCTGCCAATGCGGGCATTCCTCTCAATCCCAATGATGTGCTTGTTTTTCCTTCGTGCATTTGTCCATGACCGGTAATGTTTTGATCATTGCAGGAATTGATCAGAATAGAATCGGGTAGTAGTTTTAAGTATTCTAATGCACGGAGCAGCAGTCCGCTGTTTTGTATTGAATACATACCATCGGAAAAAGCAATTGCACCTGCTTCTTTCATTTGAAGGATCTCTGCCATCTCAATGCTTTTGCAATCTTTGCTTATAGCACCAATTGGATAAATCCGTACCGGAAGATTTTCTGATTTATTTTTTAAAAATGAAACTTCTGATTTAGAATGAATAACCGGTTTAGTATTTGGAAAACTACATACCGAAGTATATCCTCCTGCTACAGCAGCCCGTGACAAGCTCTTCAATGTTTCACGATGTTCATTACCTGGTTCGCCGGAAATACATCCGACATCAATCCAGCCTGGAGAAAGACAGGATTTCGGAGAATCCAATTCGAGAATTTTTTTGGACGATTTGATATTTGATTTAATATCAATGATCTCGCCATCCCTCACCCAAACATCGCGAACTTGTAGATGATGGGTGCTGTTGGGATCAATGATTTTGACTCGTCTGAAAATAACTTCCATAATTAACTTGTCTTCATGATTCGAATGAGTACAGTTTCAATCATTAAAAATACAAATGCTGAAATCAATAACCACCACCACAATGGAGTTCCCGCTTTTTCAGATTGTATGGTACTGGTAAAATCCTGATCAGATTGATTTTTAATCAGCTTTGTAAATGATCCATAATTTTTTTCAAGAAGATTAATATCCATCACGTTGGGATTAGATTCTTTACGGCTATCATTAAATGCAATTGCACCCAATACTTCTCCCTGATTTTTCAAATCGTATATTCCTGATTTTTTAATTTGATCATAGACTTCTATTAAAACCTGATTATTGACAGTTCGTATCGACGGAATAAATTCATCGGGTCCACTTAAGTTTAGATAAAGATCTTCTTTGATTGAGGATCCGCTAATGGTCCATGGAATTACAGGATTAGTAGTCAAATCGTAAGAATAATTTTGAACTTTACCTGAAGACAATGCGGCTTTGAATAATAGCGGAATAAAAACTTCAGCACTTTTACTCAACTCATTGTATTGGACATCAAGTGGAGCTGCTGAAATAAATACAGATCCCTTGCCAATTGTAAACCGGCTAAGCATGGATGATCCATCGCGATAAGTAATTATTTTTTCTGATGGTCTTCCTCCATAAAATGTGTATTGCCCTGTAGTCGCAGGTAATTTAATCTGAGCTCTTGCATTTATAAATACATCTTGAAAAACATCTGCTTCCAAATCAACTTTCATCGATTCTTTTCTGGTTCTATCAAAATCTTTTAATTCAGGCAGACTTAGTATAGTTTGTAAAGCAGTGTAATTAGATGGAATCAATTCTGCTGCAGGAAAAATCAGGACATTCACGCCCTCACTAATGCTTTTCGATAATTCGCTAGCCATTCCACTGCTTATAACTGTTAATTCACAAAGCACGATCAATTGATTTTCTTTAAATTTATTATAATCAATATTGCTCTGTGATAATGCACTTACTTTAAATAATGGAATCGACTCAAATGCTTTTAATAATGTAGTTGGTATTTCTTTTGCATAGAGTAGTAAAACATCAATTTCATTTTCTGTTTTACAACTTAAAAAATAGTTATCATCAAATTGAATGGGATAATCCTTGATTTTTACAATAATTTTTTGCCAGCCATTAGTTGAAAAATTAACTGAGATGGAATCGACTACAGATTTACCAGCATCAATCTTTAATGATGATACAGGATACTCCTGTCCATTCAACACATAGCTTGACCGTACATCCTCTGCATCAGAAATACCATAATTGCTCACTTTGTATACCAAAGAATTTGTTTGTCCAGGTAATAGCACAGGAGATGCAAAATATGCAGTATCAACACTCAGATTATTTTCCTGAATGGATTGAACAGGTATTAAAAAAATACGGAAGAGACTATCTTTCTCAATCGTTTCCAAATCACAAATGGACGTTTGAAAATCAGAAATCAGATATAAATCACCTTGTTCGAGTTTTGCATTCTGATAACATTGTTTTATTCTTCCAACAACTTTGGACAATTGTTGAACCGCAGGTCCGCTTTGAATTTCTTCCAGTAAACTCATGGCATCAACTTTAGCCACAAAACGTTGATGTTTTCCTTCCAATTCATTAGTTATGATTTGAAAACGGTCATTGTCTGAATAACTGAGAATAATATCCTTTGCTTTCCGCTTTGCTTCCTGAATTAGTAGACCTTCTTCAGAATTTGCATTCATGGACCAGCTATTATCCACGTATAGTGAAATAGCCTGATTTTGTTTTCTAGTGTTCTGGTCACTGGAGAAAAATGGTTGTGCAAACGCAAATACCAAAGCGCTTACTGCAAGAATTCTGCAAAGCAGGATCAACAAATTTTTGAGTTTGTTTTTTGTTGCAGTTTCTTCAACCAGTTCTTTCAAAAAGTGCACATTGGTAAACATGACTTTTTGATACCTGCGGAAATAAAACAAATGGATAATAATTGGAATGGACAGTAAGAGCAAAGTCCAGAGAAAAGTTTGAAAAATAAATTGCATGTATTCGAGGAGATTCCGCCTGCAAAGGTATCAAAAATCTGGGAGAATATAGGGGATTAGGGGATTAGGTGGCATTCAGTGAGATAGGTAAAAATTAATTGGCAATTATTTTGGATTACTGCGGAGTTAATTTTTTTTGTTCATTGTCTCTTCTAGCCGCTTTCGCTCCCGATGTCTATCGGGATTCACTCAGACTGTTGTCACAGTCTGCCCTTCTGAGACGGGATCGTTCATCTCTTGCCTCTTGCCCCTTGTTTCTTGCCTCTTCCCCACTTACTGCGTCTTCGCCCTTGTCTCCACGAGTATCCGTTCGATGTGTTTGGAATTTGAATTGTAAGAAATCACAGTATAAAACCCCACTGGAAAGACATTGAAATCAATCTCAAAAGAAGCTTGATCTGTATCGGATCTTATTTTTTCAAGAATGAGATTGCCTTGGCCATCAAAGAGCCGGATTGAAAAACCAAGATTCTGCTGGTTCCAAATGGTATACATTTTTTGGTCCTTTGTGTATAAGCTGCTCCAAAATGACTGAATTCCTTTAGATTGGATACCTGCTTTTATATTTTTGAGTGAAGGTAAAACACGGTTTATAAATTCCAATGCTCCCAAATCAACATGTGTATCCATTTTTCGGGTATTGCCTTCAAAATCAATATCGGATAAAAATTTATCTACACCGGCATTGATCGCGGGACTATTTCCTTTTAAGCGAAAATTGAACGTACTGTTTTTGTCATCGGTCATTTCAAATTCCGGATTGGCAATCAAATCATCTACGCCATGATCCATCGAAGAAAAATTGTAGTACAAATTGTTTTGAAAATGGATATCTCCTGAATTTATAATTGCATTACCAGGTTTGGCCGGCGATGAATAAAAAATATTATTTAGAACATTAAAACCCGAGCTGTTAATAATTTCAATTTCAGGTTTGCGACATATTTCCCGCTCTGAATTTTTATAAAAGGTATTATTCACTATGTCAAGTCCAAGTGCGCCATTTATTTGTAATCCACCGCCTCCACTTTTATAAATAATGTTGTTGTGAATTAAAGTTTTGCTTTCTTTTGAATTTAAATATTTTGGATTATAATCCAAATGAATCGCTGACCCGCAGCTTTTTGGATCAGTGCTTTTATTCATTCCATTTTTTTCAAAAACATTTCCCTGTATAAAATTATGATAAGCTTTCTGGCCATCTATGTCAATTGCATTTTTAAGATAAATTGCCGCTTCATTTTCAGATAATAAAGAATTGCTAAAAAATTTATTATAACTCAATGTCAGGTAATCAAAATTTTGTGCGTATATTCCACTGCCGCTTAATTGCTGAATAAAATTGTTGAAAATTTTCAGGTGGGTGCATGGTGAAGTATATGTTCCATCTATGAAAATACCAGTCCCAACGGTATTGTTGGGATTTAATTCAATTGTATTGCTAACAATGGAAAGACCTTCGATACTAATATAACTGGCAGACTGTATCCAAATACCGAATTTATTTTTCACATGCAATACGGGTTTGTGATTTAAATAGTTTTTAAAAACGATCCATGCATTTTCATTTCCACTACGGTTGATATGAAGAACACTTTCATCGTCAGAATTGTAATCGCCTTTCATAATATAAACAGTGTCACCAGCTCGTGCAACCAATGCTGATTTTTGAATTGTTTTAAAAGGAGTAAACCATTTGTTTCCTTTATTCAAATCATCTCCGGTTGGAGAAACAAAGTAAGCTGTGGCGGATGCTGAAAAGATC
The DNA here is from genome assembly GCA_043769965.1 of Saprospiraceae bacterium. Taxonomy (GTDB): domain Bacteria; phylum Bacteroidota; class Bacteroidia; order Chitinophagales; family Saprospiraceae; genus Vicinibacter. Next base: position 4,769 of record JAYVIT010000214.1, on the reverse strand, counting down.
CAAAGTGTAGTTAATAAAAATAATAATCCTGGTTTCATATGGGATTTTCAAAAGACAAAGTTAACTAAAGATGCGTAATCAAGAAGAAACGCTGCCTTCAAAATGTCACCCCTGCCTAAGAGCGGCAGGCAGGCCTTCGGGGTTTCGAAATGGGTTTAGTATTTGTCGTTACAATAATAACACCCCTTCGGGGTTTATTGAGATCAATTCAACAAATAAACCTACCTAAGGTAGACAGGCAATTCAACAATATAACAATTTAGCAATTCAATAATTTAATCCCAACAGTCCCAACGGTACCGTTGGGATTGGAACAACAATATAACAATTTAGCAATTTAACAATGTAACAATTAAGAATATTCCCACTTCCAATATTCATTTATCAACTGCTTATAAAGCGGAGATGCATTCAAAGCTTTTCGATTTCCAATAAGTATGATTTGTTCTTTGGCTCTGGTTAATGCAACATTTAATTTTCGATCAATGCCCTGTTGATTAATCGAACTTATCTGATTGAGTTGATTTTCTTCTGAAATCACGGTAGATAAAATAATAATATCGCGGGTGCTTCCCTGATATCGTTCGGCTGTGTCAACGGTAACCGGAATAAAATCTAGTGCATCCTGATGTATTTGATTTTTGATTTGCGCTATTTGTGCTCTGAATGGCGTGATGACACCCAGGCTAAATTCATTCCAGCTCTTATTATTATTTTGATATAATTCAAACAGATTTTTTAGAATCATACTTACCATCTTCGCTTCCGTAATATTAGTCTTGGAGGAGATGATTGATTCCGGATTTTCGCAATGAATAAAAATGGTGCGATGCGATGCAAGAATATTTTCAATGAGATTATTGGAAGTTTGGAAATAGTGAACATAATCCAATGATTGTCTTTTAATTTCCGCTTCTGGAAGAATTTGTAATTTATTTTCATAAAAGACTTGCGCTGGAAATTTCATAAGATCTTCATGCATTCGTCCCTGGTAAGTCAACATTTCATAAGCATGATTCCATTCATTGGTTTTGCATTGTTGCAGTAATCGCTCGAATAAAGACATGCTCAGACTTTGAAAACCGGCATTCATTAAAAATTCTGATTGAATTTTAGATTCATCTTCTGTTTGAGAGGTAACAGCCGGCAATTGCATGTGATCGCCAATTAAAATAAATCGATTGAACCGGTGTAGCAAACCACATAACTGGGACTCGAGAATTTGACTTGCTTCATCAATGATTACCGTGTCAAAATTTTTGAGCAGGAATAATTCTTTTTTTCCCTGAATAGATGAAATCGTTGCAGTGAATATTCTTGTTTTTTTGAGTAATTGTTGAAGTTGTTTCCTGGTTTTAAACTGGCTGATTTTATCTTCTAATAAATTTTTTCTGAATTTTGGAGAAACCGCAAATCTTGATCCAATTCTTATAAAGTCTAATTCTTGATTGGTATCTATGCTATTAATAGCTTCACAAATTTCGTCAACTGCCCGGTTCGTGTAAGCTAATAATAAAATATTCTCATTGGTTTCTGAAAGTAATAATTGAACCAATTCTTTGATAACCATACTTGTCTTACCCGAACCAGGAGGACCCCAAAGCAGAAAATAATCTCTTGATTCGAGAATTTTTTTAATAGTAGGTTTTATAAGTGCTGGTGTTTGTTCTAAACCGGTGAATTCAATTTCTTGTTTGGAACGAGGAGCGACAAGTCCGAGGATGCGTTGTCTTATTTCAGGTTCACATTGTGAAAAATCTAACAAGCCCTGAAATTGATTGATGAAGGACCGGTCAAGAGAATCGTGTTCAAGATTCCATTTTTTAAGTTTTGATGAATCCTGATTTGGAAATTGGCGTGTTCGTAACCGGATGTGATATTCATTTGGAAATTGATCTATTAAAGTACATTTATAAATCTGTTCACGCAATGCGGATGAACCCGAATAAAATACCAAAGTATCTCCAGTCCTGAAATTGGAAATGTATTCTTCTTCTAATGTTTGTCTTAATATTAGAATTGGAAATTCTCCTTTCTCCTGAATGATTTCACGGATCATAAGTCCATGTAGTATCATGAAATTAGTTATTTTTTCATGTTCACTCAATAACCATAAAGAAGCCAGGCCTTCAGTATATTGCATATTCGATCTGCCCATTTTAGAGATGAATTGCTCTCTGGCTATGAATCCACTCAATTCTTTGAAATACTCTTTTTCAATTTTGGATAACGCGGAATAAATACTCAATATCATTCCGGCATCTCTCTTCGTGTAACTCTCTGCAAGGCTATAATGTTTTTCCGTGATAAGATCGAGGATAAATGGATCTTCCCGTTTTCTAAAAGCAAGATGCAGGTGTAAAAGAATAATTGAATTTCGCAAATGGATCAAATCCTGTTTAATGTTTTCAATAACCGGTGCATTCCGTAAAGCATTTTCAGATTGGGAAGAATACAAAATATTGCTTTGTACTTCCTGGTAACTTCCGTAAACGGATTGAATAATCAGAAAATAGAGCATGATTTGTGCATGATGCTCTGCGTTAATTCCAAATTTGTTAGGAAGATAAGGTTTGCCGCTTTTTAATTCAATGATTAATTTCTGCTTCGTTTTATTGTTTTCATAAAATACATCCAGTCTGCCCTGGACGCCATATTCGACGGAGTAAAAACTTGGCTCCATCAAACAGTTTTCCAATTCATCGATGAGATGATTAAAATTTCCTTTTACGATTTCTTTTATGTTTCGGAAATGAGATTGAATAGTGTCATGATATTTTATTACATCTGAATCACTCAGTAATGAAAAGGCAATCGGGTTGTGTTGAAATATATTTTGTGAAATTTCTTCGAAGCTCAAATCCGGATTAAGAATCAATTCATCTAGAAATTGATTTATCGATGTTCCAACCAATGTAGAAAATCCAGCAGGGCTATATGCATATATATGAATCAGGTGTTTCAATGGGTTTATGCCATAATTGTTGTAACAAGAAGCTATTGCAGTAACGTCAACCAGAAAATCGGGTAAGATGATAAATTCTTCTGCTTTCCAGGAATCTCCGGATTTAGAAAGCTGATGGACATAAATATCAAAAGGCAACTTGAGATATTTCTGGGATTGTGATAGTAATTTTCGATTCTTTTCAGGCAGATCAGATAAACTCAAATGCTGAATTTCTCCGGTTCCTTTATCAAAAACAAAATCAAGACTGTTGCTTACTGCATTAAATTTCAAGATGCTAATTCTGCATGCTCGGATAATTTCATCAGAGGACAAGAGAATAGTTTGTGTTGAAAGAGGAATTGAAAACTGAAATTGGACCAAATCATCCGGGACATTGGTGCTTGAAGTCTCGGCAATCAATTGCACCCAAACAGCAATTGCCGAATGGTACAAATCTGGAGATCGTTGTTCGCCGTTTCCGTATTTGATGTGATTGATTTTACGGAAGAGATCTTCCGTTATTTTTTCTATTGAAAATAGATACTGCAAACGACTTTGTGTCGAATGAAACAATTGACCATCATCCCTGGCCTGGATTAGGATTTCGCTGTCAATGGCATCAAGAATTAATGGAATGGCTTTGTCTGTGTTTAATTTGCTCTTAATCAACAAATAAACTGAGTTGAAATGATTTGAATCTGTTCTCATTGGAGTGTTTTTAAAGGTGTCAATCCAAAAATAAGATAAATCGGGGAACACAAATAAATAAATTTAATGAAAGAGGTCCTTGCTTGGAAAAAAATAAAACCAGTCATAATCACAGTGTTGTTTAACATACGTTTTTTCAGACATTTATACCCTGCAAATTAAAGAGGCTGGAGAAATCTTAACACATTAAATATTTCATTAATATATTTGGGCTTGATAATGGTTTGAACTAAATTATTGTCGAAAAATATAAAATTGAAATAATGCCTTTTTCGTATCTTATATTTTAAATAATTGTTAAGTAGATAGTAAATGGGAAACATTATTTTGTTGAGCTCGTTATTTATTTCATGAAATTAGATCAAAAATCATCGATTATGGTTAATCAAAGGCAGTTAATAGTCTTTAAGGCAGGCTTACTGCAGGTCTTGTTGGGATTGCTTATGCTATTTCTTTTACTGAGGTGTACACCTAAGGATACCTCATCGGGAGCTTCGCGTCCAATTTCCCCTGCTATTTCAACCGATACCATTAAAGGTCAAATTCATTTGGTGGATAATTCTTATGTGCCAATTGCCGGCCATTATACTGAAGAAACGAAACAGAAACTTAGGGATCTTGAAACTTTAAAATTCCAAAAATTTACAATAGCCGATCAGGTCTTAGATTATCTGAAGTTAGGAGAAAATGATTTTGGAGTTGAATTCAAGTTTATAGATCTCAGATTTGAGAAACGAGATGCAGTAATTAATGAAAAAGTTGCACATGAAATTTCGGATCTGGCAACTATCATGAAGCAGTTTCCGAACATGAAAATAAAGTTGATGTGCTATACAGACAATAAGGGTGATGAAAAATCCAATCAAAAATTAACAGAGAATCGTGTTTCAGAAGTCAAGAATCGTATTGTTGCTCAAGGAATAGAGGAAAGCAGGATTCAAACCAAGGCTTTTGGTGAAAAATATCCAGTTGGTGATAACAAAACCTATGATGGTCAATTGATAAATAACAGAATCGAAATGATGATTCTTAGTAAATAGAAATAATGTAGAACACTTATAAATTTTACCTACTACTAAAACCGGTGAATAAATGTATTCACCGGTTTTTTTAT
>JAYVIT010000213.1:0-3124 GCA_043769965.1 Saprospiraceae bacterium | reverse complement strand
ATGTATGAGCGAAAGCAGCCGGATTTAAAATGATTGCATTTGCTTTACTTCTGTAATCCTGAATCCAATCGATGAGATTACCTTCGTGATTGCTTTGATGATAGGGAAATCTGATCTGAGGGTATTCTATTTTTAATTTGTCGAGGAAAGTTTCAAAAGTTTCTGTTCCATAAATTTCAGGTTGTCGTTCGCCCAACAAATTCATGTTGGGTCCGTGGATGATGGGTATCTGCCACATCAGTTGACCATTTCAGACATGAACTTCAATCGCACTAAACGGATTTCTTCGAAAGTTATATCCTCTTCTTTCAAAGATTTGTAAGCATCTTCCACTGAATCCGATTCTGCTGTATTGAAATAATCGAAAATATCCTCTTTTGAATACTGGTCCACATGATCTGTGATGTAATAATCAATATTGATTCGTGTACCTGAAGCAACAATCATATTTAATTCATCCATCAAATCTTCCATGTTCATTTGCAAGTTTCTTGCAATGTCTTCCAGTGGAATTTTTTTATCTATGCTCTTTATGATTTCGACTTTGTTCTTTGATTTATCTGCAACTTGTCTGATTACAAAATCTTCTACTCGTTCGATTTCATTTTCTTCTACATATTTTTCAATAAAATCTAAAAATGGTTGACCATAACGTTCTGCTTTTCCTTTACTGACTCCGGAAATCTGACAAAGATCTTCTATTGTAATTGGAAAGCGCGTTGCCATTTCTTCCAATGCCGGATCAAAAAAGATGACCCATGGTTTGACCTTATGCTTTTTAGCAACATCCAGTCGTATTTCTTTTAGTGTTTTAAACAAAGCAGGATCCAATGCGGCTCCCTGCGCAGGTGCTGAATCTTCCTCTATGATTGATGCAGTATCACCATAATCGTGATTGATACTGATCATGCATTTAGTAGGTTTCTTTATAAATTCATGTCCTTTTTCGCTTAGTTTTAGTATTCCATAGGTTTCAATATCTTTTATGATATAATCCATTAGTATTCCTTGTCTGAATAAAGAGAACCAAAACAGGTTTCCTTTTTCAATTCCTTGTCCAAACAATTCATGTTTGTCCAAATCATAATCGAGTATATCTTTGGTTTTAACGCCGCAAACAAATTCTACCAGTGTTTTAACAGTAAAATTTTGATTCAATAATGTAATGGATTTTAAACCAAGCAGCATTTCATCCTTAGCATCAATTAATGGTTTTGGATTGCGGCAATTGTCGCACATTTCTTTGCAGCGATCCTGATTAAATTCTTCGCCAAAATAATGCAACACAAATTTTCTGCGACACACAGCACTTTCAACATACGCTTCCATTTCATCCAGGAGCTGCGCACCCATGTCCCGTTCCGATGCTGGCTTGTCTCTTAGGAATTTTTCCAATCGCAACAAATCTGCATTGGAAAAAAATGCAAAACAATCACCAACCATTCCATCACGTCCTGCACGTCCGGTTTCCTGATAATAGTTTTCCAAACTCTTTGGAATATCATAATGTATGACAAAGCGAACATCCGGTTTATCTATGCCCATTCCAAATGCAATTGTAGCACAGATGACATCGATTTCTTCCATTAGAAAATCATCCTGAACCTGCGTCCGTGCCTTTGCTTCCATACCGGCATGGTACGGTGAAGCTTTAATGCCATTCACTTGCAGGATTTGTGCAACGTCTTCTGTTGTTTTTCGTGCTTGTACATAAATGATTCCAGATTCTCCCGGATGCGATTTTACAATCTGCACAATTTGCCGCATTGTTTGATCTTTGGTAATCTTTGGACGTACTTCGTAATATAAGTTAGGTCTGTTGAATGATGAAATAAAAATTTGTGGATCCACCATTTCAAGACTCTTCACAATATCCGTCTGTACTTTAGGAGTTGCCGTTGCAGTTAATGCGATAATCGGAATTTTTTTAGTCAAGGAATTGATCATGTCTCTGATCCGGCGATAATCCGGTCTGAAATCATGTCCCCATTCTGAAATACAATGCGCTTCATCAACAGCAACAAAAGAAAGATCAACTGAATTTAAAAATTCAATGGTCTCTTCTTTCTGCAGAGTCTCCGGAGCAACATACAGCAATTTTGTTTTGGCATTGACAATATCTTCTTTTACTTGCTTAATCTCTGATCGATTCAAAGAAGAATTGAGAAAATGTGCAATTTCATCAGTTTGACCATAGCCCCGGATCGAATCCACCTGATTCTTCATCAATGCAATCAATGGTGAAATGATAATAGCGGTGCCAGGCAACATCAATGCAGGAAGTTGATAGCATAATGATTTTCCACCTCCAGTTGGCATGATGACAAAGGTATCCTGACCATTCAGTAGACATTCTATAATATATTCCTGATTATCTTTGAATGCTTCAAATCCAAAATGATATTTTAATGCGTCGAAAATTATTTCTTTTGTAAACATCGGTACACTTTATTGCTTTTCAATGTCACATGACATTCAAGCGCTTGGGTTAAGGGAACTAAAAATACGAAAATTTCTGATAATGGTTTAACGAACATATAAATTTTACAAATTTTTGACAAATTTTATGAATAAAGACTGCAGATTTGTGAATTCATGAAAGATCAAAAGGATATTCTTCTAAATAACATACTTCAATTAGAACTCATATCGCGCAGTTTAGAGCCATCGTTTGATTTGCGTAAAAAATGGACTGATAAAAGTACAACTTTTGGTTATCATTTTATTGATTCACTTCCAAATAGAAAAGCATTTCAAGTATTTGGAAGCCAAAAGGACCATTTAAATTTGGATGAGTACATCAATAAATCACATGATATTTCTGAAGTCATAGAAGAACTTCAAAATCATTTAATTACTCAAGGTCTCAATCCTGCATCTGGCGGTCATTTGGGATATATTCCAGGAGGTGGAATTTATGCAGCAGTTCTTGGTGATTATTTAGCTGCATTGACCAATCAATATGCAGGTATTTTTTATGGTGGACCCGCAGCCGTAAAAATTGAAAATGAACTTATCCGGTGGATGTGCAAATTGGTGGGTTTTCCGGAAGGAAGTCACGGAAATCTGACAAGCGGTGGATCTGTTGCCAATCTAATCGCAATTGTTACGGCGAAAGAAGCCA
>JAYVIT010000212.1:0-6510 GCA_043769965.1 Saprospiraceae bacterium | reverse complement strand
TTTGTATAGTGGGTCGTAAAAGGCATCAATCTCTTCAATTTTCCAGGTCTTGATACCATTTTGATCCAATTTGGGATATTGCTTCAGTCCGTTTTTTTGCATTAGATTTTCAAAGCGCAACGAAAAATCTTTTAATTTCAAAGGACCTGCTTCAGTTGTCTGCTTAAGTTGTGGCGAATCTATTTTGGCCTCATTTACCATTGCTTGGGATTTGATCGAAGCATCGTTGCATGAGCTGTTGGTAAAAATGAATAAGCTCATATAAACAATACAAAGTGAAAGTTGAAAAATTTTCATAAAGTTAATTTTCCCAATATTAAGGAATGAGTTAAAAATGGAGTTATAAAATATTTGGAAGTAGCCATTTAAAAGCATTGGGAGCAATTATATAAGTGGATTTTAAATTGGTTTATTAAATAAATGTACTGTCATATGTATACATCTTATGCATTAAAAAATAATATAATACAAAAATTACCATTTTGATCGGAGCGAATTAATAAGATTATTTCTACTTTTGCCAGTGCCTAAGGGCTTCGTGTGCCCAAGCTAAACCAAAGCTTAAACCATATATAATGCTAGCAGGGTAAGATTTGGTAAAGTATTAGGTATTTTTTGTTAAACCAATCTGTCCTGTGAATGATGCATATCAGCACAATGGTGCTTGCTTTATCTCCTTCCAGATAGTATTGGTCATTTATTACTTAATCTTTTATTCACATAATTTTTAAACCAATACCATGAATAATTTGTATAAATTTCTTGCATTCTTGTGTCTGGTCTTTGTGACTACCTCAATTAATGCTCAAAGCCGGTCAGCTACCATTACATCTGACGGTCTTATCGTTCTGGACGTCAGCGCTGCCGAAGTTGCACCTGAATATGTTGCAGACATTACCAGATTCCATTTTGGAAATCTTATTGAAGCTCAGGGTTATTTTCAAAAATTTATTGAAAAAACAGCTACAAGAGGTATTAATTACATTTTTGATTTAGCTAACAATAAATTGTACATCATTATTGATGTAAATGGTCAATTTCTGATACCTAAATCTCATGCATCGCCAGTAACTGTTTACAATTTTAATGAACTTTTCAGGATGATTCATCTTGGCTTGTATTAATTATAAAATTCTTAAAAAACTCATATCATGAAAAAATTATTTGTAATCATATTTGCTTTTGTTATTTCAGCTAGTGCACTATTAGCTGGTGGTGGAGGTGGTGGAACTTCAATATTTCCTATCACAACATCTATGAATGGAACGAAACCAGCTTCTTATCCTTGCGATACTTTCAGAACGGTTAATCTTGTAGGTACAACGGGTGTGCCTCTTACAACAGGTGCTTCTTCATGTCCAGGTGGAACTTGTTTCAACCCAGGATTTTTTGCACCTTATTACGAGACTTACCAATTTAAAAATACTTTATTGACTCCTCAGTGCGTAAAAATCAACTGGACATCTACAGCTCCAGGTGGATGTAATATCACTTTTGCTTACGATGGTACTGGTCCAATCCTTTTATGGACTCCAACCGGTGCTCCTTGTTATACAGTTAATATGGGATCTCCTGGTGCAGTTTGTATGGGTGCTGCTAATAGCTACCAGTTGGAAGTATCTGCATGCGCTCCTTTTACTGTATTTTTGGCAAACAATAATGGTGGTAGAGGTACTTTCAATCTCAACATCACAACTCCAACCAATGGTTTGGCAGCTGTAGGTTGTATTGGTGCAGCTTGTAAAAAATTATTGACTATCGGAGGTACTCCAGTACCTACTATGACTCAGTGGGGATTATTCTTATTTGGTCTTATCCTTCTGACTTTAGCATCAACTGCTCTGTATAATTATACTAGAAAAGTGACTGTTACAAAATAGTAAACATTAAATCTTTAATATTGAAAGGCAGCTTTTTAGCTGCCTTTCTTATTTTAGCTTATTCCGGTTCAGGTTAAAAAGTTGGAGAGTAAGAAATAAATTATCTATTTTTTAATTGGGGAAACCGTTCGAAATACAGCACGTGGAGAGTATTTTTCGTAGTTGCTATTAAGTAGATTCTTTTATAAAATGAATCTTAGTTAAACTGCCATAATTTGAAGCTAAATATTCCGAAAGCGTTCGGGATAGAAAAATATGAGCTGAAGCTTTGTGAACAAGCAAAGGCGCCTTATTTCTCCCTCTAGCGGGACTATTGGTTTTCTTTTGGGCGACTGCAAAAGAACGAAACACCACTTTTAACTGTGCTCTCCATTGTGGGAAATAAATTTTTCTAAAAATCAAAAATTGAATTTTAAAAAGCTTTATTAGTAACTCAAATATAAGATGCTCCCAACTTTTTAATCTGATCGCTTATTCCCCAAGCTCTTATTTCAATGTATCTTTGCAACCTAAAAATCAGATCATGTTGCCTTTGCCTTTTAGTAGAACACATTTTGATAAAGCTTTTGTCATTGCTTGCTTTTTAGCTGTCCTGGGTTGGATACTTATCTATCTCATCTGGGGTGAATTCACAACGGCCGATATCGTTTGTATGATTGTTACCGTTCCGATTCTTGCATATTTTATCCATATACTATTATTGTTTAACGATAACAATAAATAGGAAAAGTAATTTTAACAAGTTTAGAAATTTAAATATCATGGCAATTGATGATCACAAATAAATGTTTTAGTCGGTTGCTATGATTCATTAATAATTAAGGGAATTTCTAAAAATCGCTTAGACGAGGCGTGCAGTTTTTTTTAAGATCCGATTTTACTGCTGTAAATGAGGTGATTAAAAAAAATGCACAACGAAGTATAAGTAGGTTTTTAGTGGTTCCCTTAATAAAAATCAAATATACAATTCCAAAATGTCAGCGCTTAAAATTTGGTGGAATTCCAAAACTCCAATCTTTCGATTTCTAGCAGGGTTTTTTATGCTAATGCTTTTATTTTATATGTTTTATTATTCTCCTGTATTTGAACGATGGATCATGAATCCGCTTTTAAGCTTACAGGCTAAGTTATCAAATCTCATTCTTGTCGCACTGAATTATCATACAGAAACTATTGAAGACAGCATAGTTGGAGAAGAATTCAGAGTAAGTATTAAAAACGGTTGTGATGGCATCGAAGCAACAGCACTATATATCTGTGCTATTCTGGCATTTCCGTTCGTTCCATTTAAACAAAAGATTAAAGGTTTAATTGCCGGTGTAATGGTTTTGTCTATACTCAATTTATTCAGGATAGCAGGACTCTATATGGCAGGTATACATTGGACGGCTGGTTTCGAGTTTTTGCATTTACATGGAGGTGTAATCATTTTCACAATGATTGCTATTATACTTTGGTTAATCTGGTTGACTCAAATCAGAAAACATATCAAACTTTGATATGAAGGAAATTCTAAAGTTTGTTGTACTGTTTTTGATCAGCTATGGATTGCTTATCTATATATCTAATCTAAATCATGTTCAATCCATCATCAATACAGCCTTTAGAAACTCAGTTGAATTTACTGTCCAATCGGCGCTGCCTGAAGCATTTATTGAAACACAAAATTATCCGGATGCTGATCAGAAAATAGACTATAGTGTGTTTCATATAGTATATGGCAATCCTGCAGTCATTAAAGCTGAAAAAGATTTTGCAACAAAACAGCGTCTAAAGGAATATAGAATATCAACATTCTCTAAACAACTTTTTATTTTTCATATCCTGACCGTTCCGTTGATTTTTCTTATTTCGATCTTCCTTGCAACTCCTATGACCTGGAAAACAAAACTAAAATCATTAGGAATAAGTTTGTTGTTGTTGATTTTATTAATCTTAGGTAAATGTGTATTGTTAGTGCTTTATTTTATAGCAGATTCTAAAATTGGAATCTATTCATTAAGTGATTCAACATTTTCTATTGTTTATAGAATGGCCATGGTGCTGACTTTAGGGTTTAGTATTATTTTTTGTTTTTGTTTATGGTTGTTTTTAGGATTTAGAAATAGTCTGTTTTCTTCCCAATTCAATAATTTTATTAAAAGTTTTCAGAAATGAAGTTTGTTTGCTTTGCCATTTTAATGGGAATATTATTTTATAATTGTTCTACTTCAAAAAAATCCTGGGGAGATTTTAAAAAATCGGATTGTAGCAAATATCGGTTTGGGAGAATTGAAACAAAGAGATTATTGACGGAAATTGAAAAAAGCGAATTGTCTGTTCAAGGAATTCAAATTCAGGAATTTGTTTTCGAAACACAGTATTTAGGGAGTTGGGAATTGAAGTGGGCTTCAAAAAATTTCGAGAAGACTCCGGTTAAATCTTTAATACCATTTTCATCGCAGGATAAATTGGCCTCCGGTATGCAGATACAGGAATTAAAAAAGCTTACAGAGCTTCCCGGAGAGAGCATGGTACTTATCCAAACCATTGCCACTGTTAATCCTACAGAATTGAATCAGTTTGGAAAAATCGTTTTTAGCAGGGAGCATTTTTATCGTATGATTATTCCCCATAATCAGTTATTTAATTTACTCGAGTTTCCATGCCTTAGATTATTGAGCGTCGTCAAGGAGAATTATGAAGCGGACAATTGAAAAACGACAACTGACCACTGACCGCCGACCGCCGATAATTAGTTAATTATTTAAGCTGAATGTCAATTAACAATTGTCAGTTTATAATTCTGCTTATCTTTATTGGCGTTAACCTGACCTTGTAATTCAATATCATAAAAAACTAAAGCACTTCAAATGAAAAGGATTCAATTAATCATTCTTAGCTTGATTATTACGACGATGAATGCTTCCGGGCAGAGACTCATTCATTGGCACAATGGAATGACATTCAATAAGTCGAATACTTTAGCTATCAATGAATTTAAAAATGCAGATTTGGCTTTTGGTAAATATTACCGGATTTTACAGTTTGATCATTTGCTTAGCCTTTCTGAAAAACAGAATTTGAATACTGATGGAATTGAAATTTTAGAATACATACCGGATTATTTATATCTCGTTTCTATAGACTTTATAAATTTCCGAAGCAAGAGTAATTATCTGGGTTTAATTGGTGCCTTTGAATTGACCAGGAATTTAAAATTGTCCAAGCAACTATTATATGGAAATCCCTGTATCAAAGAAGCTGACAAATCCCGCTTGGTTGTGAAGTTCATGAAAGGAATTGAGGTGAATCAAATCCAAGAGGTTTTAATTTCTCACAACATCATTTCAGAAAGAATATTTTCACACAACTCGATCATGTATATTAAGTTGGATGAAGTGCAATTGAATTGGTTAAGTTCTTTGCCATGGGTCGAATTCATAGATTGTGAATCTGCACCTGGTGAACCTGAAGACCGCGAAGGAAGAAGTTTACACAGAGTCAATTTAATTGCTTCTAATTATAAAGAGAATCTGTTTCTGAAAGGCAATGGTGTTAAAGTGATGGTAAGAGATGATGGATTTGTTGGGCCACATATCGATTTTCATGGTAGAATTCATCAGGATGTAAGAGATGATTCGCCGGTTCACCATTCAGATGGTGTAGCAGGAATATTGACAGGAGCAGGAAACATGGATCCCTTAATAGAAGGCATGGCGCCAGGTGCAGAATTATATGTCATCAATTATCAACCTGATTTTCTGGATAAGACTCTCGACTTTCATAAAAATGAAGGAGTCGTTGTGACGAACTCTTCTTATAGCAATGGATGCAATGCAGGTTATACCATTGAAGCACAGATAGTGGATAATCAAATCTTTGAAAATCCCGAATTGATACACGTTTTTTCTGCAGGAAATTCAAACGGTGCAGATTGTGGCTATGGTGCCGGCAATCAATGGGGTAATGTAACCGGAGGACACAAAATTGGAAAAAATGTATTAACAACAGCAAATCTACGATTGGATGGAACATTGGAAACAAGTTCAAGTCGAGGTCCTACAAAGGATGGTCGATTAAAACCGGAAATTTCTGCTCGTGGAACGAATGAAGTATCAACTGCTCCTGGTAATGGTACACAGGTATTCGGTGGCACTTCTGCTGCGTCACCAGGAGTTGCTGGAGTTACAGCTTTGCTATTTGAAGCTTATAAAAAGTTGCATAACGGACAGAATCCGGAATCAGCATTAATTAAAGCAACCATATTGAATACTGCAACTGATATTGGAACAGTTGGTCCGGATTATCAATTTGGTTTTGGAATTATTGATGCTTACAGAGCGTATCATCTGATTGCAGAAAATAGATTTCAAGAACTTTCCATCCAACACGGAGAAATACAAGAGTATAAAATTGATATTCAAGCAGGTAGCCCTCTTGCAAAATTTATGATTTATTGGGCTGAATCAGAAGCATCATTATTAGCAAGTAAAGCACTGATAAATGATTTAGATATGGAAGTCATTGATCCCAATGGCACCATCCACAAGTCCTGGTTATTGAATCCAACGCCAAATCCAATAACATTGGCAGCTGGTGCAACAATCGGTGTAGATACTCTTAATAATTTTGAACAAGTGTCCATATC
>JAYVIT010000211.1:0-2244 GCA_043769965.1 Saprospiraceae bacterium | reverse complement strand
TCTTTCACCATTTTGGTTCGATTGATTTGCCTTACAAAGATATATTTATCAATGATTTCTATATGTTGCTATTAACCTATTGCATAATTTGGGTTAAATGAATCAGCCTGACTCAAGTAAGGATTGGGGAACTAATATCTGTTATCTAATATCTGCTAGCTTTCAAAACTATTCTCTATAAATCTTTATCTCTCTATTCCCCGCTTTCGAACTCGCCCTATACATACCTTCCGTATTAAACGGCATTACAATATTTCCCTTTTTATCCACTGCAATCAGTCCTCCTTCTCCACCGGCTTCTTTTAATTTTTTATGAATAATTAAATTGCTCGCTTCTTCTAATGATAATTTACTATAATTCATCAATGCATATAAATCATGTGCTACAGCATAGCGTATAAAATATTCACCATGACCTGTGCACGAAACAGCACAACAGGAATTATCAGCATAAGTACCTGCACCGATGATTGGTGAATCGCCAATGCGATTCCATTTTTTATTAGTCATTCCACCGGTGGATGTGCCAGCACTTAAATTTCCATTTTTATCCAGAGCAACACAACCTACTGTTCCAAATTTTGTAGTATCCAATTTTTTCTTTTGTTCTGAGGTATCATTCTTCAAACTCATTTTTGCATTTTGCAATGCATCCCATCGCTCCTGTGTATAAAACCAGGAAGGTGAAACGGTATCGATCCCTTGTTCAATGGCAAACTGCTCAGCTCCTTTGCTTACCAAAAAAACATGCGTTGATTTTTCCATAACTGCTCGTGCCAATCGGATGGGGTTTTTTACAATAGTTACACTTCCAACAGCACCTGCTTTTAAATCAGATCCATCCATGATACTTGCATCCAGTTCATTTTTTTCATCATGAGAAAAAACGGCACCGCGTCCTGCATTAAACAGTGGACAATCTTCGAGATAAACAATTACTTTTTCTACAGCATCCAATGAACTCCCACCATCCTGTAGAATTTTTTCTCCAATCACTAATGCTTCCGACAAAGCTGCACGATACAAAGAATCTTTTTCAATAGTCATCATACTTTTACGAATAGCTCCTGCTCCTCCATGAATTGCTATAGCCCATTCCGGTTTTATTTCTTTTGATTCTTTACATTGAATGAAAATGCAATTCAAAAGAATAATTAAAAAGTAATCCGAAAACCTATAGAAATTAAATTTCAACTTAATCCGCATAATTAATAGTTTATCATCCTTTGATAAAGATACTCAGAATAATCAACATGTGTTGAAAAGCTTAAGGCCCATTTGACCAAGAAACTTCAAATAACTTGTTACAAGAGACTGGTTTTATAAGTGCCATTTATATGCAGATGAAATGTATCTTTGCAGCTCAAATTTTTTTATGATTCACCTGATTTTGTTTGGACCTCCGGGAAGTGGAAAAGGCACACAGGCTGTTAAACTTGCTGATAAATACAATCTCGTCCATATATCCACCGGCGACTTATTCCGGTACGAAACTTCTCAAAAAACAGAACTCGGTTTGAAAGCACTCGAGTTTATGAGCCAGGGCATGTTGGTCCCTGATGAAATCACCATTGGTATGCTAAAGAATAAAGTGCTTTCAATGAAAGATGCCAGTGGTTTTATCTATGATGGATTTCCGCGCACTATTGCACAGGCAAATGCGCTGGATGATATGTTGAAAGAAAACAATGAAAGCATTAGCATATTACTTTCACTTGAAGTACCGGAAGAAGAAATTATAGCAAGAATACTTCTACGCGGAATGAATTCCGGAAGACCAGATGACAATGATGAATCTATAATTCGCAAGCGCATACAGGTTTATTTGAAAGAAACTGCAGTGGTCTTTGAACACTATGCTATTCACGGTAAATCAAAAACTATAAATGGCATTGGAAACATTGAAGAAATTTTCGGACGATTATGTAATCACCTCGACCCTCTTTGCTGAGAAAAAATAAAATGGCGGAACAAAACTTTGTTGATTATGTAAAAATTGCCTTTCGATCTGGTAAAGGTGGTGCAGGCTGCGTACATTTTTTTAGAAGTAAGCACAATCCAAAAGGGGGACCTGATGGAGGTGATGGAGGAAGAGGTGCTCATATCATATTAAAAGGAAATGCACAATTGTGGACGCTATTACATCTAAAATACAGAAAACATATTTACGCTCCGGATGGAGTGAATGGCAGTGAAAATAATTCTACGGGTAAGGATGGAGAAGATCTTATTGTTGAAGTGCCA
>JAYVIT010000210.1:0-6460 GCA_043769965.1 Saprospiraceae bacterium | reverse complement strand
TACCCATTGGGAAAGTAAGGTATTTCTAACAGTAAAGTATCTTTTTATTGAACCAGATAGAGTGCCAAAAGAATTCATTCAAGGCGATCGCAGAAAATTTTATCATCCGGTTAAATTTTTAATGTACTGGGCCGGAATAAGTATTTTGATCTCTATTTTATTAGGAAATGGAATGGGTAATTTGGTGTTGGAAGCTGGTAATTATAATCCGGTTTATGATAAATTGGCTCAAAATACACAGGATATAATAACAAAGTACTTTGCACTTATGTGGGTATTTTGCATTCCGTTTTTGTCCCTTGCTCCATTTATTGTGTTTAGTAATTCAGAACTAAAATTCGTACATCACAATGTCATATTGTGTTATCTTGTTGGTGTGAATCTGATTCTTGGAATTCCAAGCATGATTCTAGTTGCCTTGTGGAAATCTTCAGAACCTATTATAGATATCGTTTGGGTTGTTTTGCCTTTTCTTTATTGTTTTTATATGTATCATAGTTATTTCAAGCAAAAAATCTGGAAATCCATATTATGTAGTATCCTTTCTTTTTTATTTATTGTTGTAGGATACGGAATTATATTTACTTTAATTTTTATAGTTCTTTATCTAATTGAACTATCAAAAGGCACTTCTTTTTAAATTCAGGTTTGGAATTTTCTATATAACATTTCAATGAATCAAATTGACATAACTTTCTTAGTTTTGTGTCTTATTTTTATTAATTTGTTCAATAATAAATTAGAATGAAATTTAAACAAATCGTACTTTATGCATTTCCAATATTTATTTCATGGAATGCATTTGCCGGCGAAGGTATGTGGCTACCCATTTTGCTTAAATCCCTAAATGAAAAGGAGATGAAATCCATGGGGATGAAAATCAGCGCTGAAGATATATATAGCATTAACAAAGGATCTTTGAAAGATGCCATAGTCCATTTTGGAGGAGGTTGTACTGCTGAAATTATTTCCGATCAATCTCTTTTATTGACTAATCATCATTGTGGATATGGTTACATTCAATCACATACCACTTTAGAGAAGAATTATCTTAAGGATGGGTTTTGGGCAGATGCTCCAAATGTAGAACTGCCTTGTCCAGGTTTGACGGCAATGCTTATCGTCAGTATGCACGATGTGACCTCATCCGTTCTGGAAGGAGTTGATAAAACCTGGAACGAAAATAAGAGACGGAATAAAGTGGATGAAAATATTGAAAAATTGAAATTGACATTTCCTAAGCAAAAAGATCAGGATGTCATTTTTAGAGCATTCTTTAATGGTAACCAGTATTTTGCTTTTATAACGGAAACTTTCAAAGATGTACGTTTAGTCGGGACGCCACCTGAATCGATTGGTAAGTTTGGTGCAGATACAGACAACTGGGTTTGGCCAAGACATACTGGTGATTTCTCCTTGTTTAGAATTTATGCAGGTAAGGACAATCGACCGGCGGAATATTCAAAGGAGAATAAGCCATTTAAGCCAAAACATTTTTTACCTATTTCTATGAGTGGAGTGAAAGAAGGTGATTTCACAATGGTCTTTGGATTTCCGGGAAGAACCACAGAGTATCTAATCCAAGAAGGAGCAAGACAACAAATTGAAGTTTTGAATCCTGTGCGTATTTCATTGCGTGATAAAACATTAAAAATTCTCGACAAGTATATGCGTGCTGATGAGCATACTAAAATTCAATACTCTTCAAAATATGCCGGCATTGCCAATGCTTGGAAAAAATGGATAGGAGAAAACCTTGGAATGAAAACAGTTCATGGATTGGAAAAGAAATCAAAATCAGATCTGGAGTTTCAATCCCGTGTCAACGCAAATCCTGTTTTTGTAGATTATAAAAATCTTATTACGGATTTAGAATTTTTGTATCGCAGATTGGAGCCATTTGCAAAGTCAAGAGAATATTACGCAGAAACTTTTAACCGGAATATTGATTTGATCGATTATTATCAGTTGCAAAAACAATTGATCAATGTTTATGAGGGTAGGGGAGAGAAAACATTTAATGAAAGAAAATCTGAAGCACTTGCCAATATTGATGGGTATTTTAAAGATTTTAATTCAGGAATCGATCAGGAAGTATTTGCTGCTTTGCTGGAACAATTTCACAAAGAGATGAATCCTGCATTTGTTTTTAATTATCTTAAGGATGAACTTAAAAAATACAACAATGACTACAAAGCATTTACAAAGGATTTATATGCATCAAGCAAATTGACCAACAGGGATAGTTTTGCTGCAGTAATGTCTTTGGATTATAAACCATGGATTGCAAAAGTGAAAGAAGATAAGCTTTGGATGTTTTATGAAGAAATGAATTTTTATCTTGCCAATGATATTACAAAAAATTGTGGGGAACTCGAAGACCAGATTGCCGAATTGAGAAGAAAACATATGGCAGCTTTGATGGAAGTTATGCCCGAACGAAAATTTTATCCGGATGCAAATTCTACGTTGAGAGTTACTTATGGAAAAGTGGAAGGATACAAACCAAGGGATGGTGTGCATTATCTGACCAAATCAACATTGGATGGAGTAATGGAGAAATACATTCCGGGCGATTATGAATTTGATGTTCCAAAACGATTACAGTACTTGTACAAGAATAAAGATTATGGCATTTATGCAGAAGATGGAAAAATGCCTTTAGCATTTATTGGATCCAATCATACTACTGGAGGAAATTCCGGCAGTCCTGCCATCGATGCGCACGGAAATTTGATTGGATTAAATTTTGATAGAGTATGGGAAGGTACGATGAGTGATATTAATTACGATCCTACTATTTGCCGAAACATTATGGTTGATGCAAGATATATTCTATTTATTATCGACAAATTTGCTAATGCGCCCTGGATTGTGAAAGAGATGAAATTGGTTTATCCGAAGGGTAGAAAGAAGAAATAAGCAATTGGCAACATGCAATAAGCAAGATGTTTCAGTCGGCGGTCGGCGGTCAATGGTCGGCGGTCAATTTTTCACTTCATATCCGGTTTCAGAATGATAAACAGTAGGATCATTAGTCCATAACCTGCAAGTGGAAGTGCAGGTATCCACAATAAAATATTTGCGAGTAAAACTTTTCCAGCACTTTTTAGCCAGAATCCTACTGCTATGATAAGCAACATAATACCTATTGCTTTATACATGGATGGATTATTGGTGCCGCTGGTCCCAGATGCGATATCACCAAATACAAAAAACAAAGCAATGGCAAGTGCAAGGATATCGATGCCTGCACCGGCGTAGAAAAACCAAATTGCTTTCATGTTTCTTTTTATTTATTGATTTTCTATGTGCCCTATCTGCCTATGTGGTTTATTATTCTTCAACCACATAGGCAGATAGATCACATAGAAGAGTATTATCTCTTTTGAAATAATGCGGAACTATATTTCTGTTTTTTCTTATCGCTAATCTGAAGGTAATAAGTTCCGGCGGGTAAGTTGCTTATGTTTAGTTTTGAACCTGCATTTTCATTTATGAATAATTTCTGAGTTAAGTGTTGTTTACCTTGAGCATCCAAAACAGAAATATTGTAATAAGCAGAACTCAAATTATTTAATGAAAAATAAATTTCGTTGCTCGCAGGATTTGGAAAAATTGCAATTGCATATATTGAGCCAGCGTTATTCGTTTTCAAAATTATTTTATCGTCTGGCTTGAATTGAACATTTTGAACATTATCCAGACTATCCACATTCACCAATGCAATCAAACCTTTTGTTTCATCAGAAACAAAAGCATAACCGTACGTAATAAAACTATCAAATAAACCTGGGGCAGTTCCGGAAACTAGTGAAGTTACATCTAACCAACCAAGGAATGGAATTTTAGCCTCAATGCTTACTTTATTTTCAGTAGTTTGTTTTTCTCTTAATACATTCCAGGTTTTTGCAGGTAATTTTACTGTTCCCCATGCATCTGCCTTCTTATGGAATTTAGTATCGTAATTTATCCGAATGGAATCTGGAACAATCGGCAAACTATTTTTTATAGTATCCGGTAATATGGTCGAAGGAAATGTAATCGAATACGCAAAACGATAAGTTAATGAATCTAAATAGCGTTCTGGAAATCGCTGCACAATCACTGGTTTTGGATAGACATTTAATCCTCCGATTCCTGGTATTGGACTTGCTACTCGTGTACCTGTTCCCAATAATTCAATTCGATTTGCTAATATATTGTAATACAACTCATTTACGCCTTGTTGCAGCATCACATCAGCAGTTGGAAAACTGGAAGCATTAACTCCCGCTGAAGGAAGACGATAGACTTCTGATCTTGCTCCAGTTGGAATTAATTGGTTAAAATCCCAATTTTGATTGGGACCAGGAGCAGTGATAGTTACTCCAGTTGCATTGCTATCAATGGCATAATACAATGAATCTCCAACAGCGGGTGCCAGTTTATTCGTCAAAGTAATCTGCCCGAATGCAGAAATGAAGATTAGCGTACAGAAAAGTGTAAAAATAAATTTCATGTGATTTAATATTTTTAATGAAAAGATTGTAAAGATACAAAGCTGCTGTATTCGCCGCCTTTTTTTAACAAATCATCATGGGTGCCTTTTTCGACAATGCGCCCATTCTGGAGAACTATAATTTCATCCACATTTTTTATAGTCGATAATCTATGCGCTATCACTAATGCAGTGCGGTTTTCAAGGATTTCAGTCATCGCTTCCTGGATGATTTTTTCAGAATTGGAATCCAATGCGGATGTGGCTTCGTCGAGAATTAGGATTTGAGGATCTCTCAACAAGGCTCTTGCAATGGTCAGACGCTGACGTTGCCCTCCGCTAAGTTTTAAGCCCCGGTCACCAATGTTATAATTCATACCTTCATCCTGTTCATTCACAAAAATGTCAGCATGTGCAGCAACAAGACTTTCTTTGATTTTTGAATCGTGTACTTCTTTTTTGCCGAATAGGATATTGTTTTTTATACTGTCATTAAATAAGATGGCTTCCTGACTCACCATTCCCATCATGCTTCTCAAATCATTTAATTTTATATCTCGAATATCGATTCCGTCAATTGTGATTCGTCCTTCACTCACATCATAAAATCTTGCGAGTAAATCAACTAATGTCGTTTTTCCTGAACCGGAAGCTCCAACGATTGCAAGCGTTTTGCCTTTTGGAATAATCAGATTAAGGTTTTTAATCGCTGCGCTTTCCTGGTTGAAATATTGAAACGACACATTCTCAAATCGAATCTCACTATCAAAACTCGTTTTATCTATTGCATGGCTTCGATCCTGAATCTGTTCTTTTGCATTCAATACTTGTTGAATTCTATCAAATGCAGCCAATCCTTTTTGAATATTAAAGTAAGCTGAAGACAATGCTTTGGAGGGTTCAATCACATTAAAAAATGCATAGAGAAAAGCAATGAATACAGAACCTGCCATTTGATTTTCGAATACGAGCTTTGCTCCAAACCACAACAAGCAACAAACTACTGTAATGCCTAAAAATTCTGATAATGGTGAAGAGAGATCTCTTCTGCGGTGTATGCGTATTAGCATTTTACGATACGCATTTAAAACAAAATCAAATCTTCCAATTACATATTTTTCTGCTGCAAATGATTTGATCACCCGAAGTCCACCAAGACTCTCCTCCTGAATTGAAATCAAATCACCCATGAGCTTTTGTGCATCACCGGATTGTTTTTTTAATGTTCTTGAGATGCCACCTATAACTAAAGATGTAAACAACATGAGGATGAGCACGAATGCAGTTAATTCTGGACTGGTGTAGATCATAATGGCTATACTTCCCAAAATGAGCAATGGATCTTTGACTAATGTTTCAAGTGTGGAGAGTATCGAAAATTCAACTTCCTGTACATCAGTGGTCATTCTTGAAATTAGATCTCCTTTTCGCTCTTCAGAAAAATAGGAGAGAGGCAGAGCCATCCATTTATTAAATAATTTTTGACGGAGTTGCGCAGAAACCCCAACGCGAACCGGAGCCATAGTATATATAGCAAGATATCTGCACAAATTTTTCATCAGAAAAATAAATCCCAATCCACCGCAGATATACATCAGTGCCTCTGTCTGATCGTGTTTGTTGATCCAATCTGCAAGTTCGAATTTGATCCAACCAATGAGATCCGATAAACTTTGT
Organism: Saprospiraceae bacterium; assembly: GCA_043769965.1. Classification (GTDB taxonomy): domain Bacteria; phylum Bacteroidota; class Bacteroidia; order Chitinophagales; family Saprospiraceae; genus Vicinibacter. Next base: position 303 of record JAYVIT010000210.1, on the reverse strand, counting down.
ATGCTTTTTGGTGCTTCTGCAAGCGGCATTCTTTTTTGAAACAGCATTTCAAAAAGTGGTATGATCGCAGGAATACTTAAGATGGTAAAGATAGTTGAAAGAATATAAAACGCGAAGTGTGCAATTACACGGTATTTGTAATTGGCGACAAGACGAAGTAGTTTTATAAATTCACGCAATAGTATTTAATTAAAAATTACGAATTACGAAAGACGAATTATTCTTATTAAAATAACAATTAAACAATGCAGCAATTTAACAATGTAACAATTTCCAACTAACAACTAACAACTAACAACTATC
>JAYVIT010000209.1:0-10249 GCA_043769965.1 Saprospiraceae bacterium | reverse complement strand
TGTCATTCCGAACGACAGTGAGGAATCTTGAAAAACTGGACGATTATAAAGTGCAATTTGTAATACACACAAATTATGGTTCTTTATAAATGCTTGTTTTTTATATGATCCTATTTAACTGAGTACAAACATTAAGCATCATTGTTCAATAAAAAATAAATTTACTTTAAATCGAGTAGCACCTGCTCATTGTAATGGACATCTTGCATTTACATTATTGCAAGAGCAATATGCACAGAATTATATTTAAATACAGGATTAGTGGCAAAAAATTCGTACAAGAGTTCAGCTTTTTAAAAGTCTTGTCTTTAATTTATCGTTGAAGTGGCACACCTTTTACTTCTATTAATGTATCCATATTATATTTAGCATTAAAATACATCACACCTGTGGAGTCAAATTTTTTGATATATCCGTTTTTAAGTCCGTTTGTAAATTCCACAATTTTTTCAATAGATCCATTTTCATAAAATGAAGTATCTCCGTATTCCAGTTTATTATCTTTAAAATACTGAATCTCCTGAATATTACCTGACTTGAAATAATAAACCGTTTTACCTGTTTGCTCATCATCTTTAAATGATGCTTTTGATTTTAACTCTCCGGTAAGATAGTATTCCAATATTTCGCCGTGCTTTTTACCATTCAACATTGGTATTCTTTGTTTAACAGAACCAGAAGCATATTTTAATACTTGTTCAGATTTTTCTTCTTTGCACGTGAACATCATTATAATAAGTAGTAAACAGAATGATAAATTTTGAATAAATTTAAACATCAATGTATGATTTATGAAAAGATAAAATTAATTCATTTATGTCAATTGTCTTTAAGGTAAATGTATTTTGTAAAAGAAAAAGGCCGGTTTTTATACCGACCCCTTTCTTTAGATTATTTATTAATTGGAAAAGATTATTTCTTCCAGGGTAACTTGTTTACAGCTTCCCCAATTGCATATCCGAATCTAACTCCTTCAGTGCAGTCCATTCTCCAATGCACACCTAGTGGTACTCTTGACCAGGCATTTTCTTCGGCCATTGCATAAAAGCTTTCAAATGTTCTGGACATACCATAAAAATCATTGCGGTTTTTATGGCAATTGTCAGTCATTGAATATCTGTATCCAAAAACACTTGACAATGCTTCCGCACCTGCGCCACCCATAGTGGAGTGACCAGAAGGATATGCTGGGAATGGCGGAGTAAATCCACGATCTCCTGTCAAAGGATTATCCAATGCAGATACATACGTTGGATCTATAACTTTTTGAATATATGTTTGTGGCCTTTCTACATTATATAGGTATTTTGAATGCCAAGCACCAACTGCTGCATCAGAAATAGCCATACCTACTTTTACATAGCAGAAAACAGCAGTCTCTAAATTAGATTTTTCAATAGCAATTACCTGGTTTGCTATAGCAACCCATCTTGGGCCAGGACTAAAAGTAAGGTTTAACAAGTCATCGCTCCAAAATTCACCAACCCATTTAGTTTCAAAATCTTTTCTGGTTAAGCTATAAGTTTCTAAGGCTTGACCGAAGTATGTAGATTTTGGGTTTTCACTATAATCCATATCATAATATGAAGGTGATCTGCAGATTAATTGTTGACCGAAATTAGCAAAAGTGCGTGCTCCACCATATACACCGCCCATTGGTTTGTCTGGTCCTGGTTTTGTGGGAACCCAGTTACCTGGTCCTTTATAATGATCTTGCCAAACATATTTCTCAAATGGATCAAGGTAATGCTTGTAACCAACGGCATCAGTAGTGGACCAATTCCATACATTTAAACCCACTTCCTGACCATAAGCCCTTGAGCGGTTATAAATTTCATTAGAACCTGCTTCAATTTCGTATTTCGCATTTAATTTAGTAATAAGCTGATTAACAAGTGGTTGTACACTAGGATTAATGCTCGGGTTTCCTGAAGCATCCACAAAAAACCTTGGAAACATGGTAGTATAAACTGCATGTATTACAGTTGGCCAGTGGTAGGTTTTGCCTGATTCAATAGGAGGAATAACTAAAGCAGGATAAAGTGATTTTACTGACTTATAATCCGGCATACCAGTAACACAAGCTTCATAAGCTGCAAGTCCCATTAGGGCTAAAGCACGTGGAGCTGGACCTGGGCGATAGCCGGCCGCATAACGCTCTACTTTAAGGAATATCTCATTCCATTCCCATGATGCTTCTGCAGGAAAGGACTTAACCAGACCTTTAATTTCTGAAGTATTGTCTGATGTATCCGGAGTATCTTCATTACAAGAGGTAACAAAGACAAGAAAAACTAACAGCATAAGTGAAAGCTGTATTAAAAATTTGATTTTCATAGAATTAGAGTTAAATTAATGAAGTTTTTATAAATAGGTTTGCAGTGCAAAAATAGTTAAGCTATTTTTACATTCATTTACAAAGTCTTTAGAATTTAATTAGAATTTCCTTAAACTCAAGGACTTATTAGTTTCCAATCCAATCAGATATGAACTTTGCCAGATTATTTTATATCTAAATATGAAGATCCTGTTAATTGAGGATGAGGTAAAGGCAATTGAAACGCTAAAAAGAGGGTTTCTGGAAAATCACATTAAAGCTGAAGTTGCATATGATGGCTTAAGTGGATTGGAAATGGCTCAAAACACCAATTACGATGTCATTATATCAGATATTATAATGCCTAACCTAAGTGGATTTGATTTGGTTAAAAAACTGAGAAGCAATGGGATACGTACTCCAGTAATACTTCTAACCGCTTTAAGTGGTACCGATAACACGGTCGAAGGTTTGGAAGCTGGTGCTGATGACTATATGGTCAAACCCTTCGAATTTAAAGAATTGCTTGCCAGGTTGAAGGCTTTATCAAGAAGAGGCAAGGACAATCCGGTACAGCATAAAGTACTGAATTATGCAGACGTCAAAATGGATATCGATGCTAAAGAATTCATCAGAGCTGGTAAACGGATTGAACTTACCCCAAAAGAATTTGCTTTACTTGAATATTTTATTCGGCATCAGGGAAGGGTGATCTCAAAAGGGGAGATCGCAGAAAAGGTTTGGGATATTAGTTTTGATACAAATACCAATATGATAGAGGTATATATCAATTATTTGAGGAATAAGATTGACAGGCCTTTTAATAAAAAATTGATCCACACTATTTTTGGATCCGGATATATCTTTAAAGAAGAATAGGTACTGAAATAAATTTAAGAACAGGAAATGCAAATTAGAAGCAGACTTACCATACAGTTCATATTGATAGTTGCGGTCATTATGGCCTTTGCTTTATTTTTTATTCATGTAGAATTTGGAGAGCAGGTACGGGATGATTTTTATGGAAGTTTGAAATCAAAGGCAATTTTAACTGCTGATATGATAGTCGGGCAGGAAATTAAGTTTCCAAACAAAGGAAATGAATTCTCTCAATCTACAAACCTTCCTGCTTATTCTGAAAATATAACTATCTATAATCAAAGCAATCAACGGATTTACAGTTTTAATCCGATGCCAAAAGAAATACAAGAAAGTGTATTAAACGAAATTAAACATGCAGGTGAGTCGCGGTTTACCAAAGATCAATACAGTGCTTTGGGAATGGTTTATCATGACAAAACAAATACTCCTTATGTTGTAATTGCTGAAGCAATATTTAAATCAGAACACATCAGTGATTTAAATAACATCCTGTTGATCGTTTTTCTGTTGTTTATAGCTTTTGTTGCTATCGGTGGTTGGATCTTTGCAGGTCAGGCACTCGCTCCCGTAAATCAAATTATGAACCAGGTCGATGATCTGTTGCCAACAGACATGAGTCATCGCTTGAAAATATTTAATCAGAATGATGAATTGTCAAGACTCGTGGTGACATTTAATAAATTATTGGACAGAATTCAAAAAGCATTCATTACTCAAAAATTATTTTTATCAAATATCTCTCATGAATTAAAAAATCCTTTGAGTGTAATCATTTCTCAAATTGAAATTACCTTACAAAAGGAACGCAGGGTCAATGAATACAAAGAAACATTGACATCTGTTTTGGAAGATGCAAAAAATCTAAATGAAGTTTCCAATAAATTAATGCAACTGGCAAGGATCAATGCAGATAATGCCATGGTTGACCTCCAATGGATTCGCATTGATGAGTTATTGTGGCAGTTGAAATCAAGTCTTTTAAAATCACATCCAGAGTATACAATCAATTTTGAAATATTGAATTTACCTGAAGATGAAAATCAACTCATGATTAAAGCCAATGAGCCATTGATTAAAACAGCAATAATTAACTTGCTGGACAATGGCTGTAAGTATAGTCCGGATTTAAAAGTACAACTCAGGCTTTCGTATATTACGGATATTGGTATAGTTTTAGAAATTGAAGACAATGGCCCTGGAATCCGGGAAGAAGATCTACCTTATATTTTCGAACCATTCTTCAGGAGTCCGAAAACTTCTTCTATAAGAGGATCTGGAATAGGCCTTTCATTGGTTACAAGCATTTTGAAAATCCATAAAGTGAATATGGAATTAATACGACCAAAAAATCAAGGAACAATTTTCCGTTTAGTATTTCATAACACAGAATCCAATTCAATTCCCAATAACTATGTTGCTAAAAACATTGGTAAGCAGGATGAAATAGCACATTATAATTAAATACACATAAGTAAATCTAAATATAATTTTGAAGAATTTAAGTTATTGATGATTATAGAATTTTTATGAAATCATACATTAAAATAAATATAAGCAATGGTAAACAGAAGGCCATTCTGGTTCTAACACTTTTGTTGCTTTGCCTAGCTTTTGCATATAGATCTAAAATGCCAGGTATGAATTTGCAAAATCAGTTAAATGATCAACTGGTTGTTGAGTGGTATAATTTATTTTTGAATGCAGAGCGCTCTTCTGAAGGATATCGGGGACCGATTGCTGCAAGAACTATGGGATATATCGGTTTGGCAGGATTTGAGGCCGCTATGCCGCTAATCGGTTTATCCTATCAATCATTCGCAGAAACTCATATGCATCTTAAATTACCAATATATGATTCTGACAAAAAATTTCAATTATTAGCGGCCTTGAATGCTTGCTACAAAAAGTTATTTGATAAGTTTTACATCACAACAACAAGTAATGAACAGATATTAGCCGAACAGTTGTATCAGAAGTGGGAAAACAAACTTAAATCGATTGCAGAGAAAAATATTTGTGAGGATTCTAGAAAATTTGGTACTGATATAGCAACTGCAGTTTTTGAATTTTCTGCGACTGATAGTATGGGACATCAGGCATACCTGCATATTTACGATAGACATTATATTCCTAAAGCCGGCGAGGGATGCTGGAAAGTATCTGAAGAAATTCCAATGCCACCACTATTGCCACACTGGGGTGAAGTAAGGCCCTTTGTCATTAGGACTTCTGATTTTGTTGCGTCACCCTTACCTGAGTATTCATTGTTTGCAACCTCAATTTTTTATACTGAAGCACTTGAGGTACTAACAGTTAGCTCACCATTGTCCGTGGAGAATAAATGGATCGCAGAATTTTGGAGTGATGATCATCCCGGAATAACATTTACACCAGCTGGCCGATGGATCTCCATAACAAATCAGGTAATTGAAAAGGAATGTCCACCAATTGAAAAGACATTAGAGACTTATTTAAAAATGGGAATTGCTTTGACTGATGGTTCTATTGCTTGTTGGAATTCGAAATATTTATTTAATCTTGAGAGACCAGAGACCTACATACACAAAGTATTTGATAAAAATTGGTATCCCTTGTTTCATACACCGCCATTTCCTTCGTATCCTTCCGGCCATTCGGTGTTTGGCGCTGCTGCGGCAGAAGTATTAACACATATGTTTGGTCCGAATTATCAAATGAAAGATAACAGTCATATAGGTAGAGACGAGTTTATGGGCAAACCCAGAATGTTTCATTCCTTTTACGACATGGCTTTTGAAAACGCATTTTCTCGTATACCCTTAGGTGTGCATTTTAGAATGGATTGCGAAGAAGGACTCCGAATGGGATTTCAAATCGGTAAAAAAGTGGCGGCATTGGAATTAATGAAGCCCAAGTATTCTGTTCAATAGAGTCTCCTATTTTTTTTATAAATTGAGCATTACCTACCCGACATTAGTTAGGTGTCATTAGTTTAGTATTCTTGAAAGTTTATTTTCGAATGTGACATTCTTAAAATGAATTCAGAATTCGCATTTATTTTATAAAATACTGCATAGAGTAGATCAAAGCCAGTCCACACTAAAAACCAGCATGCAGGCTCCAGAACAACCCTGAGGGTATTGATGAGAAAAGTAGGATCTTGTTTATTTGACAAGTATGCGGCTAGGATCATCAAGATTAATCCTATAACAGTCATGTAAAGACCTCTTTTCTTTGTTTTCTGTTTATCTTGTGCATTTGTCAAAGATATGTGCCTGAAATAACTATGAAGACTCTTGATAATTGCGGATTCTATTTCTATGTTCCGCTGATTTGCTGGCATGATTAAGTGTAATTCAATTTTCCTATCCGGTTTTTCTCTAGCCATTTTTCTTGCTTCATGTATAAAATCATCGGATAATGATCGCTCATGATAAGGTCGCGAATCAAAGTCTGAAAAAATTTCATCATAAGAATCAAGCCAAATACTTACATTGGCATTATTCGCCATCATTTTTTGAATCTCTTTGTTTTCAGCCATGCAGCTAAAGTATGTTAATTTGATAAATTAAAAGAGGCCATTTCGAAATAAAATTCTACTTGTAGTAAAACTAAAAAAGTAAAACCCAATTCATTAATGATTATTATTATGATCTTTAATGATAAATCTCAATTCAAATATTGGATACAATTCGTAATTATACAGATTATTTAATTATAAAATTTAGAAAATGAACAAAAAGAATGAAGAAATAAAGAAAATAGGGGTTTGGATGGATCACGCTGAAGCAAAGTTTATCGAGCCAGGAAACGAGCTGTCATCTATGCGATCTATTCATGCTAATGATCCTGGATTAATCAGGCATGCCGGTGAATCATCTGACGGCACGAAGATTGGGCAGTATCGGTCAAGTAACAATGAATTTAGTAAACACAGAAAAGAGGAAAACAATACCAGAGAGTATTTTGAATCTTTAGTTGGCCAGTTGAAATCTTATGATGAGGTATTTATTTTTGGACCAACTACTGCTTTTAGTGAATTTATGAATTATCTGACTAAGGAAAAAGCTTTATCGAATCAGAAAATTCATGTTGAAAAATCAGATTATTTAACTGATCCACAATTGTTAAAAATGGTGAAAGAATATTTTTTCTCTACAAAATGAAAAGATTAAATTATTTGTAAGGTGTGGAATAAAGCGTTTAAGTGAAATCTTATTTATTTCAATTTGAGCAAAAAAAATAATCAGATTATTTTCTGCACTAAGTAATTAAGAACCGGATTCATTTAAGTGACCTTTAAATTTTTGTAGTTGAGCGTATAAGTCATCAAAGACAAATTGTGCAGCGAGCCTGAAATTAGCTTTATGTTCTTTTGCAAAAAGTGTTTTGCCGGGTACAAATATTTTAACTTCCATTTCGCAAACTTCCTTCTGGCTATTTTTTCTTGTCAGAAGCATTGCTTCACACCGTTCGATTCTATTAAACAACTTACCTAGTTTTTCAATTTGGGCAATGATGTAATCGTTTAGCTCTTCATTTATTGTAACATGTGGGGATTGAATTTGAAGCTGAATTTTGTTAATGTCAAAGGATTCTGATTTATTTTTCATGTTTTTTGAGCTTTACTTTAATGCAATACAATTCAACGCTAAAATAACTTAATTGTTGAATAAAAATGAAAGGAATATACTCTGAGTAAAGGACAATAATCGAGAAAAATCTATACAATCAGCAATTGTGTTATTAAAGTTAATGTATCCGATATCTTAAGCTATTTATTTATCTTTATCCCTGATAATAGGGGATTTAAGACATACATACCCGTTCATAATGCAAATTTCCGAACACCCTTAATGTTTAAAGGCCCTGTTAGCAATTATTTATCTGGTTTTCTTATTAAAATTAGCTAATAAGCTTTTTTTTTGCGGTTTCAAATCCTGGATCTTTTATCAATAACTAATTATTTTTGTGAATGGATTTTAAAATTATCATGAGGAGAGTTATAAAGATTCTATTTGTACCCGAATCCTGGTTAAAACTAAGATTTCTCCCTTTATTTATAGGCATTTTCTCAAGCTCTCTGATTGAGATTCAAAACAGTCATGCACAAGCAACAAGCATCATAAAAGGTACAGTCTATGATGATCAATCCGGCGAAGTCATTTCGTTTGTTTCTGTTTCAATAAAGAATCGTGCTATAGGAGCTTTGACGAATGAAAAAGGTCGCTTTGAATTTAGAGCTCAGATCAAACCAGGTGATTCACTTAGGATAAGTTATGTAGGATATACAACTCAAATGGTAGCACTAAGTACTAAAAATAATGCAAGTTTCAATATCAAATTGAAAGAGGCGACTTTCCAATTGGGTGAAATTGTGGTTACAGCGGATCCAAATCCGGGAAGAACATTGATGCAGAAAGTAGTCAAGCACAATGATATTAATAATCCTGCGAAGTTGGACCGGATTCATGCCCGTCGTTGGGAATTAAAAGAAGTGGATGTCTTTGATCCAAAAGCAGATTCAGTAAATATTACTAAAGGTTTTATTTTTGGTGATAAGGCTAGAATATTTGCCAAGCTTCGAAAAGATTACGATACTTTGGTTCAGGAAACTCCTTTATTTTTTGCCGAGAAAATTTCAGATTATGAACTTACGAGATTTCCATTTTCAGAATCAGAAAAAGAAATAGCTGTTCGCACTACTGGATTGGAAACCGATCGTGTTTTAGAAGCACTCGTTAAATGGAATGCAGGTGAAATTAATTTATACGAAGATTGGGTTTCCTTGTTTAATAAAACATTTGTGAGTCCGGTAGGTGAAGATGCTTTTTCATATTATAATTTTTATATCCTGGATAGTGTCGCATTACCACGTGGATATTACAATATTACATTTCAGGCCATTCCCAAAGATTGGAGAGATAATGTTTTTTCAGGATACTTTACTGTCAATGACAGTTCCTTTGCACTAGTATCTGCAGATCTCCGGTTGAGTAAAAGTGCGAATATTAATTTTATTGAAGCAGTGCGAATTCAACAAAAATATGAACTTGCAAAAGATATAGCAACGGGAACCAATCGCTATGCTTTAACTGAAAGTTTACTTTCATTACAGTATTTAGCAAATCTTGAAAGTTTTGGAATACCAATTCCAGTGAAGCTTGGTGACAAAGTGTTGATTTGCAGGATGACCGTAAGAAACAGTAACATCAAGTTAAATAACCCTGAAGCAGCAGAGTTTGCTAAAGCAGGAGCATTGATTACGACAAAACTATTGTTGAATTCAGGACATGATGATGAATTCTGGAACAGTATTCGACCAGATACTCTTTCAAGCAGACAAGCATCTATTTATGTGATGGCTGATATGTTGAAGAATGACTCCAAAGTAAAAGCAAGAGAAAAATTTATTTCGACAGTAATTTCCGGTGTCTATTATATTGGAGATAAAATTTACATCGGTCCGTTAGGTTCTTTCATAAGTTACAATCGACTGGAAGGGCTTCGATTCAGAGTGAGTGCAAGAACCATGGAAGGTGTATTTCCTAAGACGGGTATTTATGGCCATCTGGCATATGGATTAAAAGATTCTGAATTCAAAGCCAGTTTAGGGGTAAGACAGGTCTGGAAAGTACAACCATATTCAAGGAGTCAACTGGCTTATAATACAGACTATGATGTAGTTACAGAGTGGTTTGACCAATCGGATAAGGACAATTTTATTAATTCCATTTTAAGAAAAGGAGCCGTTCCTTATTATAGAGTATACAGTAAACAGCTTTCATTACTACACGATCAGCAGTTGGGTGCCAATTTGATTTTACATCTTGGAGTAAATATCCAGGCTCTTGATCCAAGTTTTCAATATTTATATCCAAATCCTGCATATAAAAGTATTGACCTGACGCCAAATGAACCAATCCATAATCATATCGTGCCATTATCGGAAGTTACCTTAGGACTTAGGTATGCTTTTCATGAGTCTGCAAAAATGAATAGTTATACCCGTTTTCCTCTTGCCTGCGAAAGACCCATTTTTGTCATTTCGTATACACACGGATTTAAGTC
>JAYVIT010000208.1:0-4492 GCA_043769965.1 Saprospiraceae bacterium | reverse complement strand
CAGGCACAAAGCAAAAATCTGGTTTGTGTTCCAAATTTCAGAGATTCATTGCGTATTTGGTTAGACAGTTTTGGGTTTTCAAAAACAATAATGGATTGTGATACAGTGATACTGAGTCATAATTTCAATGGAGACTCCACACAAAATCCAATACTGGTTACTTTTTATGCAAATGACCGCTGCGGAAATATCGATAGCAGCAAAGCAACATTTTCGTATCGAAGTGCAAGTGATACATTCCGGATTACAAATTATTCCTGCAGTTTTACTCAAAATTCCATTGATACCATACCATATTTGAGTAATGGTTGTGATAGTATCGTGATTCTTGAACTTATTAAATTATCACCCGATTCTATCTATATTCAATCCAATACCTGCGATCCGCAGCAAGCAGGATTTGATACCCTGCGATTGTTGAATAGTTCTGGTTGTGATTCAATTGTCTTTAATGAATATAAGTTGAGGCCAATTCTGGTGACCGGTGTTCAAATCATGGATTGCTCTTACTTTAAATATTTTAGAGATACACTAACATTGACGGGGCAGTATTGCGATTCCATAGTAATTAGAGAATACATACCATTACGAAAAGATAGCATCACAGTACAGATTAATACTTGTGACAAAACCAAAGAAGATACCGCGATACTAAATTTGAGGAACACAGATGGTTGCGACAGTATTGTAACTCTTCAAACGATTTATACCGGACAACAAAATACTTTTCTGACAAAACAAGAATGCGGAATTTTAAAAAACTATACTGACACTATGATTATTCAAATTGGGCTCTGCGATAGTTTGGTGATCACAACTCACATTGCGTTACCACTTGATACCATTATGATTCAAAGTGGTAGTTGCGATGTTAGTAAGGTTGGTCTGTTTTCAAAGACTTTATCGAATCGATTTGGTTGCGATAGCCTGGTGATTGAGAAAGTATTGCGATTGCCTTCAGATTCCGTTTTTATTTCAAATACTACTTGTACACAATCTCAGGCCGGAGCCAGTATTCAAAAATTCACAAATAAATTTCAATGTGATAGTATAGTGACCACAACTTCAGTTTTTATTCCAGCGGATACAATTTCAGTAAATCTGATTACATGTATTACTGCAGAAGTTGGAGTTGATACATTGACATTGACAAACGCAAGAGGTTGTGACAGTCTGATTTATTCAAATACACAGTTTGTTGCAAAGCAATTAGTATTTCAATTGGATTCCATTACTTGCATTGACAAAAATGATGGAAGGATTTCGATATTGAATGCAAGTTCGTTTTCCAATCCCCTTGAAATAATTTTAAATAATACGATCATTAATAATCCATCATTACTCAAAAATCTTAGTGAAGGCAGTTACACTATGCTTGTGAGAGATCAAAATGGTTGCATCAGCGATACGATTTCATTTCAATTAATTAATCCTACTGCATTCACGACAGAACTTGGACCAGACTTGTTGCTTGATCCTGGTCAGATCATAATTTTGAATTTGAATTCTAATAGGTTCCCTCAATTTATTTATTGGACTCCGCAGGGAATTAGTTCCTGTACAAATTGCCAGCAAATTGAATACACTTCACAACAAGAAGAATGGATTTATACATTGGCCATTGATGAACGAGGTTGCGAGAGCAGGGATTCTATATTTATACGTTTAAAACAATCTTCCAAAATTTTTGCACCTAATGTCATATCGAATAATGGAGACAACATCAATGATTATTTCTATTTGATTGGTGATGATAAAATCATCATTGAACTCCTTGAAATTTATGATCGTTGGGGAGAACGCGTTTTTACTACTACCAACACCTCACCCAATAAACCCGAATCTGGCTGGAATGGAATATTCAATAATCAGAAATTGAATCCGGGGGTTTTTGCCTACTATGCCCGAGTGAGGCATACTTCAGGGGTGATGGAAATTTTGAAAGGAGACTTTACTTTGATCCGTTAGTTCTTTCCTTATTTGGGTCCAACATTATTAGTCCTTCACTGAATCCAGGTATATCAGGTGTGTCAATGCAATTGTGTTGTTTGGCACAAAAGAAAGCAAGTAAATAAAAAATGCCATCAATTTCTTGATGGCATTTTAAGTGGAGGATCAGGGATTCGAACCCAGGACCCCCTGCGTGCAAGGCAGGTGCTCTAGCCAGCTGAGCTAATCCCCCAATTTTGGCGCAAAGATATATTTCTTTGCGATTTATTTTTTGTAGTCCCGGGCAGACTTGAACTGCCGACCCCTACATTATCAGTGTAGTGCTCTAACCAACTGAGCTACGAGACTAAGTATTAAAAGTATCAATATAGAAAGTTCGGAAGCCATTGACCTTGCAAAATATTACAAATCAGTACTTTAAGAATTTTCAGAACACTTTTTGATACTTTATTTCAATGAACTATACCCTTCTTTTGGCCATAATTGCTAAAGGGATTGCAAAAGTATAACTATGAGGCAGCTTGACAAAATATCCAGGTAGAATATTATACAATATGTCCGATATGCAAATCGCATTCAATTGATTCTGAATGTAATGTTGGAAAAACATTCCTTTGGCAATATCAAAACGCTGAAAACAAACTAATTGAATTTAGTTAACTTCAGAAATGGCATGGAAATTGCTTATATATAATGTTTTGAAATTATATTAGATATTTAACAACTATATAATTAAATAAATACCAATGCTTTATAAACTCATCGCACAACCACCTTAGAAAAACAAATTATTTATCCTGAAATCGCCGGCACGGTTTCAGAATTTTCTTAACCCTTTAAAACAAATAACTATTTTTTTATTACCTTATTTAATTCTCAAATTATGAAACTACAAAACAAACTCAGAGGCTCGGCCTTTATGGTCTTTCTCTTACTATTTATTGGTTTTTCTCCATCTCTCTTATCGGGAGAAGGAAATGAATTTTCACTTAGAACACCAATCAAAGAAAATTTAAAATTTGGATTACTGTTTGAAGATACTGATAGTGATGGTATTCCAGATGAGAAAGACAATTGTCTAAGTAACTTTAATCCAGGCCAGGAAGATTTTGATCGTGATGGAATCGGAGATGTATGCGATAATTGTCCAAGAATTTTAAATAACGATCAAAGAGATTCTGACAAAGATGGTATTGGCGATTCATGCGACTGTGATAAAAACCCCAATAAGAAAGATACGGATCGCGATGGTATTGGTGATGTTTGTGACAACTGTCCCTTTGTTGCCAATCGCGATCAGAATGATTCTGATCACGATGGTATTGGTGATGTTTGTGACAATTGTGTTTTAAAGCCCAATCTTTATCAGAAAGATTCTGATCATGACGGTGTTGGCGATGTTTGTGATAATTGTCCAAGGAAACACAACCCAAGACAGGAAGATTCTGATAATGATGGCATTGCTGATGCCTGTGATAACTGTCCAAAAGTTTCTAATGTTGATCAAACTGATTTTGACAAAGACGGAATCGGTGATGATTGTGATAATTGTCGGGAAAAAATAAATCCAAGACAGGAAGACTTTGATCAAGATGGCGTTGGTAATGTTTGCGACAATTGCCCTATAGTTGCCAATACTGAACAAGTTGACATAGATAAAGATGGTATTGGTGACGCTTGTGATAATTCTCCAAGCAAAGAAAATCCAAGACAAGAAGACATAGATCAGGATGGAGTTGGTGATGCAAGTGACAATTGTCTAAGAGTTGCCAATAAAAATCAAGAAGATGTCGACCAGGATGGCATTGGTGATGCCTGTGATAATTGTCCAAAAAATGCAAATCCAAAACAGCAAGATATGGATGAGGATGGCATAGGTGATGCTTGTGATAATTGTAAGTACATTAAAAATAAGAATCAAGCAGATGTTGACAGTGATGGAGTTGGAGATACTTGTGATAATTGTTCGGAGAAAGCAAATCCTAAACAGGAAAATACTGATGAAGATGTTTATGGAGATATTTGTGATAATTGTCCATCAATGTCAAATAAAGATCAAAGGGATTCAGATGGCGATGGATTGGGTGATTCATGTGACAACTGCCCAAAGACTGTGAATATAGATCAGAAGGATTCTGATAGAGATGGTCTAGGAGACAGCTGTGACAAGTGCCCTAATGATCCTAAAAAGACTTCACCCGGTCAATGCGGTTGCGGTGTTGTTGACAAAGACAGTGATTGTGACGGTGTATCAGATTGTATCGATATCTGCCCGGGAGGAAATGATAAGATAGACAAGAACCGTGATGGCAAACCCGATGTCAAGTATCCCGTCTCATTTAAGAATTTAGTTGCTGCATGGAAATGTGGTATCAACAAAGTATACATTTGTCATATGGAACCCGGAGATGTGCCTAGCGATCCGCCTATATTTATGACACTTTGTGTAAATTATTCAACTGTAATTTCTCACTTGGAACATGGTGACTATTTAGGTCATTGCGATGAAGCAAAATGCAGTGGTAGAAACCTTGATGATTTA
>JAYVIT010000207.1:0-5712 GCA_043769965.1 Saprospiraceae bacterium | reverse complement strand
TGAGCGGTTTGGACATTACAAGTTTAAAACCTTTACAACAAATTACTAAAATATCAGGTCACTTGTGGGTTAATTTTAATCCGGAGCTCACTTCGCTTTACGGCTTACATAATATAAAAGACGTAGGTCTATATGTGGAAATAAATAATAATGACCGCTTGTTGGACCTTGAAGGAATTAGTGGATTAGCAATCGTAGGTACGCATTTAAGAATATCTGAAAACTTTCTTATAAAGAATCTTAATGGCTTAAAAAATATCAAAAATATCGGAATTTCAGTGTTAATTTTTTGGAATCAAAACTTAACCAATATAGCTGGATTAAATGGAATAGCAAAAATTCCAAAAGATCTTAAGATTGAAAGTAATGATAAACTCTTAAACCTCGAAGGATTACGAATTCTTTCACAATGTGATTAATCAATTGTGATATCAATCTGAAATTTGGATGATTTATCGCCCCGACATAATAATAATCCATGCAAATATTTGAGTTGGATCTTTTTAGTTTTTTGCATTGAATTAATAATAATCCTGGTAAGATTAATTATATTTGCTTATTGGATTGCTTCAATAAGACTTTGGCCATATCCAAAACAACAAATTAATGATAAACCATTAAAACTCAAATCAAATGAATCAAAAAAACATGTTTACAGCTTTCGCAGCTATCTTAGTGCTACAAGGCATTTTCTTCTATTTGATGGGTGGCACTATTGTGTCTGATGCATTTACCAACCTTGATGAATCCGGTAAATTTGCAGCAACTAACCTCATGCAGGTATTATCCGCTTTATCCATTGCTCTTGGACTGATTTCTTACGCTGTGCGCAATACCCCAGAAGTTTTGTGGGCGTATACTATAGGCTTTGGTTTACTCTGTATTGTTAGCCTGAAACATCTTTTGGCAGACAATATTAATGTGCCCATCCCGGCTTTGATTATTCAAATAGGAATTGTCCTGATCAGTGCCTATTTGTGGATGCAAAGCGGAAAGACCCAGGCTTAGTTATTTTATTCTTGTCAGTTATTTTTAAAGTGATATTCATTTAAAACCTTACCTTTAACCCGGAACATTGATTATTTCCTAATCATTGTTCCGGTCTTTCAAGTTTCTCCTCGTCACAATTCTCCCGGTAACTTCAGGCATTCTTTGCTCCATTAGATTTTTCTTTAAATTCTAAAATGAAAAACTATGGACAAAATTTTACATTCAAGTCGTCCTTATTGGATGATTGCACTCCTTTTAGTAATAGGTCTGCAAACGGGATTTAACCAGATTAAATCTCAAAGGAAATACAAGAAATCGGCTACCAATTTTTACGCTTGTAATTTTTCTCCTATAATACATTGTCCTGCTGATTTTTCAGCATGCCCGGGAGTTTCTACAACGCCTGGCAATACAGGATTTGCAACAGGTGCTCCGGGTGGACCCGGTTGCAGTCCTCCATTGATTAGTCATACCGACATTATTATTAGTCAGGGACCATGCACTGGTAGTATTGATATCAATCGGGTATGGACAGCAACTGATCCTCAGGATCCAACACTCACTTCTTCCTGTCTTCAAAAAATTGTATTGAAAGATGATGAAGCACCAATCATCAGCAATTGTCCAAAGGATACCAATGTCATAGCCAATAGCAATTGCAATGCAACGGTATTCTGGAATTCACCTAATGTCTCCGACAATTGTGGCAAATTGTTTTTATCAGTCAGTCATGTATCCGGAGATATTTTTCCAATAGGAATTACAAAAGTGACATACTCAGCAGAAGATCCATGTGGAAATCAAAGCAGCTGCAGTTTTAATATCAATGTAACAGGATCATGTTGCGATAAGCCACCATTGATCCAATGTCCATCCGCATATAATGGTTGCCCCAATGATGGCATCGATCCTTCTAAAACAGGATTTCCTACCGTAGCTCCTGGATCTTCTCTTTGCAATGTACCGGTATATAGATATCGGGATTCACTTCTATCACAAGGCAATTGCATTGGCAGTATAAGTTTCATTCGGATTTGGACCGCATTGGATCCTGTTGATACCTCTATGCAAGCGTCGTGTTCACAGCTTATAAATATGCACGATGATATTAAACCAACTTTACTTTTTTGTCCTGTAGATATAACCGTAAGTCCTGGACAGAACTGTATGACTAAAGTAAATTGGAATCATCCTACAGTTGTAGATAATTGTTCTGGCGCAACTCTGGTTTCAAATATTCAAGCCAATACTTTTTTTGGTGTAGGAACTACAACCATTAATTACATCGCAACAGATCAATGCGGCAATATTGCAACATGTTCTTTTTCAATCACGGTATCAGAATGCTGCAACACACTTCCAAAAATTACTTGTCCTGTAACTTATGTGGGATGTCCAGGATCTACCATTGATTCAACTATAACAGGAATTCCAATTGCAGAACCAGGATCTCCTAATTGTTCTCAACCTATTGTTTCCTTCCAGGATGTCGTGGCGAAAACAGGTCCATGCCCGGGAGCTACAAGAATACTTCGAGTATGGACTGCAAAAGACCCGATAGATCCAACGGTGAAAACATCATGTGTTCAAATAATCGATTTAAAAGATTCGATTGCACCAGAATTTATTTCTATACCATTTGATGTGCATGTTCCTGTTGACAGCAATTGTTTGGCTACGGCAACATGGCAGGAACCCGTTGCTAAAGATAATTGCTCTACAGTTCAATTGAATTCTAACTATACTTCGGGTTCTACATTTCTTTTGGGTACAACTGTAATTTCATATACTGCAACTGATATTTGCGGAAACACAAAAACTATTTCATTCAAAGTTGTTGTAACGGGAAGTTGTTGCAATAAACCACCGGTCATCACTTGTCCTAAAGATTATTCCGGTTGTCCTCAATCTGATTGCAAACCATCTACTTCGGGCAGCGCTACAGCAAGTTCTTCTCCTTCATGTGGAACACCTGTAATCACATACAAAGATGAATTGATAAAAAACTATTCTTGTTTGTATGCAAAAAAAATAAAGCGAATCTGGAAAGCTACTGATGCAAATGATACGAGTTTGTATTCTACATGTATACAGATTATTGATTTGAATGATACCATTCAGCCAGTATTTACCTCTTGTCCACCGGACATTACTGTAGATGCAAAAGGCGATTGCGAAAAAGAAGCCTGGTGGAACGCACCTGTAGCAACAGACAATTGCGGAATCAAACATGTTACATCGAATTACAAACCAGGTCATATTTTTCCTGCAGGAACCACTCATGTTGTTTATACAGCATTGGATAATTGTGGAAACATCACCAATCACAATTTTAAAGTCACGGTGATTGGCAGTGGATTAAAAATAACTTGTCCCAACAATATCGTAGTTGATAAAGATCCAAATCACAATGGTGCCTTCGTCAATTGGAATCATCCTACAGTTACAACTTGCAAACCCTGTACAGATACTATCCCAGGATTTGTTTACATGGGTACTTATTTAGGCAATAAATATTTTTGCTCAACGAAAACGGCAACCTGGCCAAATGCAAAAGCGATTTGCGAAAATGCCGGCGGTAAATTATGTGTAATGAATTCACTGGATGAAAACCAATTTGTCGCAAACAAACTGATGGGATTGACCGCATACATTGGATTGCATGACAGCAATACAGAGGGTTACTTTCAATGGGTAGACGGATCGTTTGTGGGTTTTACGAATTGGGCAACAGGACAACCTAATAATTCCAATGGTGATCAGGATTATGTAGAACTTTTACCCGATGGAAAATGGAATGATCAGTACAATTCCAGTTATAGAGAATTCATTTGTAAAGTTCCTTGCTATACAGTTACACAAATTGCGGGACCAGTTTGCGGTTCATTCTTTCCTTGTGGTACCACAACAGTTACGTATGTTGCGAAACAAGGAAATTACACAGACACCTGTAGTTTTACTGTAACAGTCAAATGCAATGGTAGTAATGGCTATTGCAATTCAAAAGGTTTGGATTGCAGTCCGATGTGGATACAATGTGTGAAATTGGCAAATGTCGATAATTGCTCCGGACCAAATGGCGGATACAAATACTTTCCTAATCCATGTATCGAAGTTGTTTCTGGAAATACATACAATTTATGTTTGACACCTGGATTTGCAGGAAGTAGTTATCAAGTGTATTGGAAGATATGGATAGATTTTAATGGCGATGGAGACTTTACAGATGCAGGAGAGCTGTTTGCTTATGGTACGGGGTCTTCAAAAATTTGTGGCAATGTAACTATTCCAGGATGTGCAGCGATCACAACACGGATGCGAGTATCGATGTCGTATAGTTGTTATCCGCCAAACTCATGCTGCGATTTTCCCTATGGAGAAGTTGAAGATTATTGTATAGTAATCAGCAACAATCTAAATGGTGGAGGAACGACATCAATTATTGAAACAACTGATGATAAAGCAAAACAACTCCTTGGAGAAAATGTAACCAGGAATATTATTTTGGATAACGATGTCATCACACCAGAAGATTCTTATGATAATCTTTTAAACGAATCCAATGATTTCATTTTATATCCAAATCCTGCATCAGAAAAAATAAACCTCGGATTGAAAAATGGATTCATTCAAAAGATCCGCGTTTTTGATTTACATGGTAAGCAAGTTTATTTTGAAAAACTTATTCATCAGCCTTCTATTCCAAGTCTGGATATAAAAGATTGGAATGAAGGAATGTACTTAATTCAAGTTGAAGATGTACATGGGATGAAGAGGAATGGGAAGTTTGAGGTGATGCGTTGATAGAAAAAAATGGATTAATAATTATTTATCAAATTGGTAATATTGATACCTGAAGCTTAATTCTGTTAAGTTTCAATAAAAAAAGAGGAGGGACTTTATTCTTCCTCTTTTTTTGTAGCCTAAATTTTTGTTGGAAACAACTTGTCTACAATACCGAATTTAAAGGCTTTTAACCTTATTCTAGCAAGTGATGAATAATTTCACTTTGCAAAGTGAAATTATTGTATTAGCTTTGTAACAAATAATCAATTAATGGCAGTCATAGTGATCTCAGGTGAAGCTTTAGTTAAACGCAAATTTAAAAATCTAAAGTTGAATAACTTGCATGCCATTGTTGCACTTGCAAGAAAACGGCTCGATACAAAGGTATTCTACGACCTTGCTGAAACGATTCAAATGACTGAAAAGAATCTTGCAGAAATTATTCATTTGTCAACAAGAACGATTAGTAATTATAGAGATCAGAAAAAGACCATAGAGCCTTTGTATAGTGAACACCTGCTAAAACTTATTTTGTTATTTGAAAAAGGAGAAGAGCTATTTGGCACTATTGAAGAGTTTAACTATTGGCTTAAAAAGCCATTTTGGAATAGTAAAGAGATACCGATGGATTGGATCGTAACTCCTGGTGGTGTTGATTTGTTGCTTGAAGAAATGGAAAGATTAGCTCAAGGTTATACAGTTTAGTTTTCGATTCGTGTTAGTTTATAGAATCGTACATAAAAAATATGCACAAAGCTTGACAGCTTCAGGTATTAAAGGACGTTGGAATAGCCCTGGTAATATGGTCATTTATTCAGCTGAATCTATAGCCCTTGCATTTCTGGAAAATATGGTTAGACGACAAGGTGTAGGCTTCAACCTGGATTTTAGGATTAACATTATCGAAATTCCTGACAAATTAAAAATCTCAATTTT
>JAYVIT010000206.1:0-5613 GCA_043769965.1 Saprospiraceae bacterium | reverse complement strand
GCTTTCATCGCTTTCAACCACAGCTCAGTATTTCCGCGATAATCACCCATTTCGATCATTGTTCTATCGGGTCTGATTATGTAAAGAGTTGGAAAGTATGCAATCTGCAAAGTTGTATTGTGAAGGTGATTGTTCATGATAGGATAGGTCACACCTGCTGTCCAATCGCCTAACGATGGTGGAACAGATTGAGTACCAGCAACTTCTTGAAATAGGTGATTTAGAGGTGTAGTATTATCTGCTTCGATGCCAAGGACACTTATGTCATTTGTTCCGGCCGGACCAAACGCCTCGTAAAAGTTCTCGAGGGTATGCGTATTGTGAAATGACCAACATGGGCCACACCATGTAGCAAAAACGTCGATGACAACAGATTTGCCCTCATCTAATAATTTGAAAACATCTACAGGATTTCCTTTAATGTCTGTGCCGGTAATATTTGATTGCAATTTCTGACCAGATGGAACTTGCCCGTAACTTGTCAGGAATGTAAATGTGCAAACGGTTAAGAGTACAAATTTCTTCATGTTTATTTTGTATTTGTTATAGTGATAAAGTGCCGCGAATTTAGCTACTAATTGGGTAGAATGTACTTTTATTATACCAAATATTGTTTTGATATTTGTTTAATTTAAAAATTATATTTTAATGATTTTAAACTTGTGCTGCAAACAGTACAAATTCATAGAAATATATATGAAAATTAAATTATATGTATTATTTTTATAAACCTAAATAGTTGAATTTTATTTTGTTATAGGCACAAAGGCGACATATTTAATTATCGTGCTTTATCAAATCATGAAACCATGAACACAAATAAAAATATAGCAAAATCATTTCAATTGCTCGCCAGTCTCATGGAGTTGCACGAAATGAATTCATTTAAAATAAAGTCGTATGCCAATGCATACCTAAGCCTTAGAAAAGTAGATAATAACTTTGCTTCTATGGATCAAGCGGAATTGTCCTCCTTGCCGGGAATCGGAAAATCTATCATCGAAAAAATAAATGAGATGGTTTCTACGGGTAAGATGGCAGAACTGGAAGATCTGAAAGCAATTACTCCTCCAGGTGTAATTGAAATTTTAAATGTGAAAGGCCTGGGACCAAAAAAAGTAGGGGTAATATGGAAAGAGCTTAAACTTGAATCCATAGGAGAACTACTCCTCGCTTGTCAGGAAAATAGATTGGTGAAGGCCAAAGGTTTTGGTTTGAAGACTCAGGAAGATATAATTAAAAAATTGCAATACCATATTGACAGCAGTGGTAAATATTTGTATGCCAACATTGAAGAACTCGCGTTTGAAGCCTTGGATTTATTGAAGACAAATTTTCCTGACAAAGCCTCCTCACTGTGTGGAGAAATCCGTAGAAAAATGCCTGAAGTTAAAGGTATTGAATTGATTACAACTGCTACCGAGTCAAGTGTAAATAATCTTTTTCCAATAGATGCTGAAGCAGAGCAAAATAGCCTATTTTATAAGGGTGTTCCACTCTTTATTCGTTTTTCAAAGAAAGAAAATTTTGGAAATGAGCTTTTTATGAATAGTGCGTCAAATGAATTCTTACATGCAGTCACAAACCTCGGCACCATTCCTTCCTTGCAAGACGAAAATCAAGTCTTTACACACTTCAATGCCGAATTTATAAGCACAGAATTTAGAGAGTCTGCAGATACCTGGCAATTGTCATGCAATCATGCATTACCAAATTTGATTAAAGCGGAAGATATCATCGGCATGGTACACTGTCATACACAATACAGCGATGGCATCCATACCCTAGAGCAAATGGCAATGGAAACAATGAATTTAGGTTTCAAATATATGGTAGTGACAGATCACTCCCGCTCTGCATTCTACGCTGGAGGTTTGAGCATTGAAAGGGTTGAAATGCAGTGGCGCGAAATTGAAAATTTGAATAAAAAATTTGGAGAATTTAAAATCTATAAAGGCATTGAAAGTGACATCCTGGGAGATGGAAGCCTGGATTATCCTGATGAAATATTAAGTGGCTTTGATGTGGTCATTGCGAGTGTCCATTCTAATCTTAACATGGATATAGATAAGGCAACAAACAGATTGATCAGTGCTATCGAAAATCCTTACACTACTATACTTGGACATCCAACTGGTCGATTGTTGCTATCCAGATCCGGTTATCCATTGCATTACCAGAAAATCATAGATGCGTGTGCTGTAAATAAGGTTGCCATCGAATTAAATGCAAACCCGCAAAGATTAGACATAGATTACACATTGCTAAAGGAGTGCATGGAGAAAAACGTAAAAATTAGCATTAATCCTGATGCCCATAGCACGAGCCAAATTAAATATGTAAAATATGGACTTATCGCTGCGCGAAAGGGTGGCCTTATAAAAGAATTTTGTTGGAATGCCACATTACCCCCTCTCAAAAAATAATGTTTTCCTTTTTGCTATGTTAACGACATGTTAATCGGGAACAAATGGTTAAAACCTATAGTTTTAAGAATGTAATTTTGCATTAACATTAATCATTAAAATCAATAATACTAAACATGAAACAAATATTATCAACCCTTTTTGTTGCTGTTCTATTGTCAATGGTGTCTTGTAAAAACGACAAGACTGCCACTACAGATGCAGCTACCGGAACAGAAAATGCAGCTCCTGCTGCTGATGGTTCAACTTCAGCTACACCAACCATGGGTGTCACTCCAGATGGCGCAGTTCCTAACCCAGCTGCAGAAAATGCAGTACTTGAGGAAACAGCTGCAGTACCTACTGGTCCAACTACAACCATAGAATTTCCTGAAACTACATTCGACTTTGGTACAGTAAAGGAAGGCGAGAAAGTTACTCACAACTACAAGTTCAAAAACACAGGCAAAGAACCCTTGATCATTAGCAATGCAAAGGGTAGCTGTGGTTGCACAGTTCCTGAATGGCCAAGAGAGCCAATTGCACCAGGTAAAACAGGTGAAATCAAAGTTATTTTTGATTCTGCTGGAAAAGGTTCCGCTGAAGGTGCGGCACAGTCTAAGAAAGTTACTCTTACAGCAAACACAGATCCAGTAAACACTTACCTTACCATCAAAGGTAGTGTGAAAAAAGATGCAGCAGCAGCTAAAAAATAATCTTTTTTAGAAAGAATATGTTAAAGCCTGAAGAGTACTCTCTTCAGGCTTTAATTTTAATAGAGAAAATCCATCATGGTTAAAGATTATTTATCGCTCATTAAGTTCAGCCATTCTATCTTTGCAATGCCTTTTGCATTTGTTGGTTTTTTTCTTGCTATTCATAGCACTAATATTCTCTTTTCTTTCAGTAAGCTCATACCTGTATTACTCTGCATGCTCTTTGCACGCAGTGCGGCAATGGCATTTAACAGGTGGACAGACAGGGACATCGATTCACTCAATCCAAGGACGAAACAGCGCGAATTGCCTGCAGGAATATTATCGTCTCATTCCGTATTGATTTTTACAATTATATCCTGCGTTGCATTCGTAGTTACATCGTACTTTATCAATAGTCTCTGTTTTGTACTTAGTCCTGTAGCATTGATCATAGTATTAGGCTACTCATACACAAAACGTTTTACTTTTTTGTGTCACTTTATTTTAGGTGTTGGATTGGCACTTGCCCCAATCGGAGCATATCTTGCAGTGACCGGAAAATTTGAAGTTTTGCCTCTTCTATACAGTTGCGCAGTTTTATTTTGGGTAGCTGGTTTTGATATCATCTATTCCTTGCAAGATGAGGAGTTTGATCGTTCCAACGCATTAAAATCCTTGCCTTCTGCGCTTGGAGTCAAGCATGCATTAAGGCTTTCTATTTTTTTACATATTCTATCAGCAGCAATCATGGTCGTCGCTTCCCTGCTAGTAAGGCAGACCTATCTTTCAATGCAATTCTTTCACTTTGTGGGCCTTGCAATTTTTATTTTTATGCTATTTTACCAACACAGACTGATTAAATCCAACGATCTTTCCAAAATTAATATGGTATTCTTTACAACAAATGGTTTAGCCAGTTTGATCTTTGGCCTGTTTTTTATTCTCGACTTTTATATTTAATACTGTCAAGCTTACGCCTAACTAGAAGCAGTGCTATATAATAATTTATATACTCTGAAATCATTTATTTTTTTCTGGAGATAAAGACGATATGTGTGGATTGTATTTGATCTGATTTTTGATAGCTTAAACGAATCACATCAACAATGTCAAAGTTATTCTCTTCAAGCGATGCTCTTAAATAATCCTCCTGATGGAGATACACCATCATGCTATACTGTCCGTCGCTGCTGGTTTCGGAATGGGATTGAGAATAATCTCCTTCGATCGTACTAAAGTAGAAAATACCACCAATATTCAACAATGCGCTGCATTTTACAATTAACGCAATGCATTCATCTTTGGATAAATATGGCATGCAAAAACCACATATGATGCCATCGTATTTGTCTTTCATATTGTCCATTTCTCGACAATCCATTACCCAAAATTTGGCCGATGGAACCATGCTTCTGGCAACGGCAATCATATTTGGCGCCGCATCGGTGGCCTCAATGCTAAAATCTGACCGCATAGATGATAAATATCTTGTGACGTTACCCGGACCACATCCAATTTCAAATATTTGGGGAGATGGCGAAATGATCAATTTACAAAAGGCATCATAGGTATCGTTGTACAATTCAAGATCCATAAATTTATCCCGGTACTTTTCTGCGAGTTTATCCCAGGTTTGAATGGTGTGGTTTTGGTTGTTGTCAAGATCCATATTAAAGGCTTTCTGTCATTTTACCTAAATTTATAATTTCTGTTTTAGTGAAGGTTATTTCTCTGATCATCACCATATCTGACCACAAGTATTTATTCAACCAACTGACGTATTTCATTCTTCTTTGTAAGCCCCGCAATTCGCGATCCGTCGCTTTGCGTTTTATGCCAAGTTGACCATACAAGTTAATGGCAGGAAAATAGTTGAACTTTCCATAAAACAAGGACTTGATCCAAAACCAGGAACTACTGTTGACTCCAAGGATACAACCATGGGTATTTGCTTTGCCAGCTTCGAGAAGTTTATTAGAAAATTTTTCAAAATAAAAGCCGGTTTGGTCGTTATTTAAAAACAATGATTCAATGGGTGTGGCACTTGGTTGACCATCAGCATCTACAGAGGCAATGACTATGTGAAGGCTTGATGCAAAGCTTTTTCTGAAGTGGGTCCTGATTTCTTTCCATTGATTTACTATGTCCATCTAAGCTTTATATTGTAATGATGCATTTAGAGTTCAATCGATTTACAACAGAGTACTATTTTCCAGTATAGTAGGCTATAGTATTTCTCAATAAAACGCCTATACCAACACCTACTGTTAAGAGTGATATAATGTGGAGGGTACGAACATTCTCAGATCCAGTGAGCCTTGTAAAATTTATCCATGCAAATATGGTGACAAGGAGTGGTAATACTAAGGTCCTAAACATTTTTTGCTTATCCATGAGTATATTTATTGAGATTAATAACTAAAGTTTCGGTGTAAAATTAGGCATATTTTGTTGAAGGATCTGGATTGAGATTAAATAGGAAAGCTAGATTTTCTTTGATGTTGTTAATA
>JAYVIT010000205.1:0-7619 GCA_043769965.1 Saprospiraceae bacterium | reverse complement strand
GCATATTTTTTCAACAAACTGATCAACTCATTTTTACTGATCACGTCAAATGCTCTGATGATACGGTTGTAAGGAAATATACTCAATTCATTGAAGTCAAATAAAGCGCACATAATATAGCTGAGACTGGTATGACTTAGCTCCGGTTTTTGAAGTATGAACTTACATACAGCAGCCATGCGATGGTGACCATCTGCGATGTATGCTTTTTTTACTTTGGATTTAAACTCTTTTTGAAACTGAAGTATCAGTTTTTTATCAGTGATCTCAAAGAATTCATGAGTCTGCTGGTCCTTTGCAAATTCTAGTATGAATTTGGGTTTTGTACCAATAAAGCTTTTCGTTATTAATTCCTTTATTTTTTTTTGTTCGTTATAGGCGATCAATACCGGTTTTATAATGGCTGATCGCTCTTTCATCAGGTTGCTGATGGTCTCCTCTTGAAAAGTAAGTGTGTTTTCATGTTTCTTGATAAGGCCCTTTAGGTAATCGTGGATGTCAACAGCAGCAATAATGCCATTATAAGTTCTGTCTTTCGATCTAATCCGGTAAACAAAAATGGATTTGTGCAAATCATCCTGGTAAATATTCTCTTTTTTAAGATCCGGAAAAATATTTCTGACCTGGTCAAAAAAAGCATTGGGATCTCCAATTTTATTAAAATCAGGATGTAAAAAATGAAAAGACTTAATATTCAAGTTTTGGTATTATAAAGCGAAAATACATAGATTTCAAGGATTGCCTCAAAGCATTTTCATTAAGGTATTGTAAAACCAGTGAGAGTCCGTTTTGAGCAGCAATTCAAGTGCATTGTCCGCCTTGTGGGCAAAACTGTTGATCTCGGAAACCATTTTTTTGAACTCTTTGCTTTTCTCACATTTATCCGTGCAGGACACCAGATCATCGAGATCTTGTAATATCGGATCCAATTCTCTTTTTTTGCGGTTCAATAAAATTTGCTTGAAGACATTGTGCAAATTTTTCTCTGCATGATAATATTCACAACGCTCCCCTTCTTTGGATGATTTATAAATAAGAGCCCATTCTGCCAATGCACGTAAATTCATATTGACATTTCCAGTTGAGATATCCAATTCATTTAATACTTGCTCAGCATTCATCGGCTCACTTGCCACGAGAAGCAAAGCATGAATTTGTGCCATGGTTTTATTCACTCCCCATTGCGGTCCAAGCCGACCCCAGGTTTCAATAAATCGTTCTTTGCAGTCTCTGTATTCCAAATGGAAATATTATGTAGATGTAAACAATCGAAGGGGAAAAAGTTTAAATCATTGACAAGAAATAAATTTATGGTATAATTTAATAAATAAAATTGAACACTATTGCAAATAAACATAAGCCATGAAAGGGCATAATAATATAGCGATGGGCATCGCCCATCGTGATGTAAAAAATAATTAGCAGCCCTGCAAGGGTGCAAATAATTTCAAGCCCTGTAAGGGCAATATAATATAGCGATGGGAATCGCTCATCGTGATGTAAAAAAATAATTAATTGCCCTGTTAGGGCGAAATAAATTCATCAATCAAAGATCAAAATAATATCGCCTACACTTCAACAAAGAAGAACATCATCAAATAATTTGTAGATATCAACATTTTGCGAATACTAATGGGTTTCTCACGTTGCAGTGAGCATTCTTATTTCGCCCCTTCAGGGCTGACGTCGAGTTGATCTTTCTGATCGGGCGTTGCCCGATCCTATATTATACAGCCCTTTCAGGGCATGAATTTAATAATTGAATTAAACACTGAATACAAATATTGGATTCTACTTCTTATAAAACGGAATCTTCGCAACATGTGCATGAATTGCTTTTGTTCCGATTTGAATTTGTATAGGTGTATTTTCTTTTGCAAAACTTGTTGGGACATATGCCATACCAATTGGTGTGTTTAATGATGGAGAAGAAGTACCGGATGTTACAACTCCAATTACATTTCCGTCCATGTCCAAAATATTATATCCATGTCTGGGTACTCTTCTATCATCGGCAATAATGCCAACTAATTTCTTACTTAATCCTTTTTGTTTTTGTTCCATCATCCAATTTCTGCCAATGAAATCTCCTTTATCCAATTTGGTGATCCATCCCAATCCAGCTTCTAATGGTGAAGTGTGATCATCAATGTCATTGCCATATAAACAAAATCCCATTTCCAATCGAAGCGTATCTCTTGCACCAAGACCGGTTGGCAATAATCCCTGTGAAGCACCAACACGCATTACTTCATCCCAAAGCGTATTGATATGTACATTGTCCGCATACAATTCAAAACCACCAGAGCCCGTGTAACCAGTTGCAGAAATGATTACATTATCTACATTCGCTATTCTTCCTTTTGTAAAATGATAATATTCAATAGGTGCGAGATCAACAGAAGTTAATTGTTGCAAAATACCCAATGCTTTTGGACCCTGCACTGCAATCAATCCGGTTTGATCTGAAATATTTATCATTCTTGTATCAAATGAATTGTGACTTTCGATCCAATCCCAATCCTTTTGAATGTTGGATGCATTAACGACAAGTAAATACGTTTGCTCTCCATCATTAGCCATGTCTAATGGCATCCGATATACTAACAGATCATCTACAATCCCTCCATCATTATTTGGCATGCAGGAATATTGAGCCTGGCCGATTTTCAATTTGGAAACATCATTTGATGTAACTTTTTGTAAGAGATCAAATGCTTGCTTACCGCGAATGATAAATTCACCCATGTGACTTACATCAAAAATTCCGGCATGATTTCTCACTGCATCATGTTCTTCCTTAATTCCGGAATACGAAATCGGCATGTTGTATTCAGCGAACTCGGCCATTTTCGCTCCGAGTGCAATGTGTTTTTCTGTTAGAGGCGTTTGTTTCATGATAGGGGTTTAGGGGATTAGGGGATTAGGGGATTAGGGGATTAGGGATTCTGTTTTTTATATTATGATTCATGTTTCTTATTTTACGTTTAATTTTCTATTTACAATTATGAAATCCACTTCAACTAATCCCCTAAACCACCGTCTGACCGAACGAACAGGCCTAAAAAGTTAAATACCTAATTAACTACTTGTATTGATTTAATTACATCACCCTGCGATAAACTCATCAGCACTTCATTTCCCGAAATCATTTTTCCAAAAATTGTATATCGACCATCGAGATGAGGAGTTGGCGAATGTGTAATAAAAAATTGAGTGCCTTCTGTATCCGGACCTGCACTGGCCATACCTATCATTCCAGTTTCCTGATAATTCAACATTGATATTTCTGAACGAATGGTATAATCAAGCGCTCCATATCCATCTCCTCTTGGACAACCCACTTGCACCACAAAATTGGGAACCATTCTGTGAAAAACTTTGTCTACATAAAATCCTTCTTTGACGAGCTGAACAAAATTGATAACAGATGCAGGAGCATGTTGAGAATACAATTCAATTCCGATATCTCCTTTATTTGTAGCAATTACGGCATGTATGGTATCTTTATAATTATCCAGTACACTCCAATTAATTGTATGATTGTATTCCGGTGTTTTGGGTCCAAATTTTATTTTCCGTATTGCCGCAATGCATTTTCCCAATTCATTATAAGTCTCAATATCTCTCGGTATTTTTAATTTTGATTGAGCTAATGAAAGCATTGAATCTGCTTTAAATAATTTATTCAGATTGGGTTGCGGTTTTGAAAACAGTGAAGACATTACAGCAAGTGTGCCCGGATCGGCAATCTCACATTGCCTTTTAAAGTATTCACTTAATTGATAATAAATTGCATTTCGGGTACCTTGATATACTGTTTGAAAATCAGGTTTATTCATTAGCTTTTCAATGCATTCTGCAAGTGTTGTGCGGACAAAAGGATGCAATGTAGTAGTACTTAGATTTAAATAATAACCGAGAATTTTAGTATTGTTGGTCAATGCTTTCAGGTAAGCTGCTTTTTCATAAGGGTTTTTAGCCTGACTGATTAAAGTTGTCAACTTAGCTTCAATAGCTTGTCGTGTCAATATTAAATAAAAAGGAATGTGCTTAAGTGCCGCTTCAAAAACTATACTCCGGATTTGCCAGGGAAGATTGTTTTGTTCGGTCAAACTCTTTAACTCTTCTGCAATATCCGCATTTCCTTTTTCCAAAATATATTGTGCTGCATAAATGGAAACATGTAAGGAAGGATTTTGCAATGCCTTCAATGCTAAAAATCTGGCTTGAGAACTATTGTGTTGAATCAAGCCTCTGACAATGTTTGTTTGTATTCGTACATCCAATCCGCGTGAGTACAATTCTTCCATTGCATTTAAAGCAGAAGAACTGTTATTGCGGGAAAGTGCTGTAACAAGACACATCCGGATTTCAGGATTTTTTTCTTCGTTACATGCTTTTTTTAGCAGATCAAACTGATTGGATAAATCAAAATTTTTGATTCGTTGCAAACAGTTAGCAGCCATTAATCTTGCTTGCAATGGATAATTAGCATTTGTTGCAACCATTACAATTTTATCAATTGATTCATCGCAAATTTTTTCTCTCAATCCGAATCTGTAAAATGCACTCATTTGTCCATAGACCAAAAATGTATCATCTGGTAAATACGTATTGATCTGACAAATTAATCTCAAGGTTGAATCTGATCCACATTTTCCGAGCGCTTCTAAGATCATGCCATTAGTTTGATTATAAGGTCCGGAAGAATCAACAGCTATAAACGCAGCGATTAAAGCAGACGCTGCATTTACATGACCGATCTGACCTAAAGAAAAAACAGCAGCTTGTCTGACTTTTTCAACCGGATCCTTTAATAATTCAGATAAAGCCGGAATGGCAACTGAATCGCGCCATGAAGCAAAAGCTAAAGCTGATAAATATCGGTAAGCTGCATTTTTATGATGGAAATATATGACCAGGGAATCAGTTTGATGCTTATCTTTTGCGTCAATTATCAATCGCACTTCAGGATCGGCCAATGAATATGTTGTTTGGTTATACTGATTTTCATCAGGAGGAAAACATGCTTCTGTTATAAATACTATATAACATAAAACAAACCAGAATGCAATATGTATTCCCTTTTTATCCATCAAGAAGTCTTTGCTTTATATAGTTGAATCAGATTGCGAAGATACACGATGAATGCGAGGATACAAGCGGCGATTTCCAATCCAAGACGAAGCATACCTAAATAATCACCCTGTTCGAGATTTCTTTGAAATGGCACCACAAATGCAATACTCAAGATCAATGTGACTGCCATCATAAATAGTAAAAATAACTTATTCTGATATTTTAAAAATTGAGATAAGATCAAAAATAAAATACCAGATCCAATTGGAACAATAGCAGTATGCACTGCAAAATCATTTGCAGCATAACCCCAGAAGCCTACCAGTAAAAGTACTATCGAGTTTAAAATTGCAGCTTGTTGTGATGACATTTGTTAGGTTGTAGACTTTAGGCAATTAATAATAGGCCATAGACAATTAGCAATAGATGACTGAACGATCCCATCACAGATGGGCAGACTGTGACAACAGTCTGAGTGAAGGAACCGCGAAAGCGGCTTGTGGAACAATAAACAATTTGCATAAGTACTATTTATAAAAATTAATTATTTTCGCGCAATTCTGCGGGATCTCCTCCCGTAAACGAGATCCGACATACCTTAATTTTTTTTCATTATTTTTTCCTCCTCTTATTGCCTATTGCAATCCTCATCTTGGCTCATCCTTTTTCTTTTCCTTCTGTTCTGGTTCCTCCTCATAAATTTCATCATCTTGTTGTTGATTATTCTGAGGCTGAATTGAATTATCTGAATGGTGTGAACTCATCATTGATTTGAACTTTTCACAATCAAGTTCAATACCAATATCGCCCTGAGGATTTACGAAATTGACATCGGATTGAAATCCTGAATCTTTATCTGCTTCCAGTTTGCTAATAAATGAAGTAAAAAATGGTTTTGCCATATAAGAACCTTGACCCATATCCAATGATAAGAATCGTATCCAGGGATCTTCACCGCCAACCCAGGTACCAACAACCAGATCCGGAGTAATACCCATGTACCATCCATCTACAAAATCATTCGTAGTTCCTGTTTTACCACCATTCGGAACTTTCAAACTCCAACTCGGACTTGATCTTCTGAGTAAATCCACCATGACGTAATTGTAATTTGGTGAAAGTGCAACATTATTTGTAATCGAACTTCTGTAAATGACTTTTCCATTTTTATCTTCGATACGCGTCACAAAAACCGGCTTGGTATAAATTCCATTATTTGCAAATGTTGTGTAAGCTCCTGTCATTTCTAAAACAGAAAGATCAGAAGATCCCAATACGATTGATGGATACTTTGGAATTAAATAACCGCCATCTCTTCTTCGCAGCGATGAATCAATTCCCATATTATGCAATAGACCACGAATGGGTTCTACGCTTCCCAATAGAATTACCAATTTCACAGTAATTGAATTTTTTGACAATGCAAGAGCTTTATACAAATTCAAATTCTCACCCGTAAATGTTTCCATTGCATTACCTGGTGACCAGGCTTCCGGTAAATGAAAGTTCGGATCTTCTGCTGGTATGGTATACTGAACATCCTGAAATTCACTGCATGGCGATATTCCCTGTAATGCTATTGCAGTTGCATAAACGAATGGTTTAAATGTCGAACCAACTTGTCTTCTTGAATTGACATGATCGTATTTGTAGTATTTAAAATTGGTACCGCCAACCCATGCTTTGACCTCTCCTGTATGTGGATTTACAGCCATAGATCCTATCTGCATGTGTTTGCGATGAAATTTTATGGAATCCAATGGGCTCATTAAGGTATCTTTTTCACCAAAAGTCTGGTAATTATAAACACGCATTTTTATTGGAGTCGTCATCGTTTTTCTAACCGCGATCTCAAATGCATCCCATTGTTTTTTGATCATTGGCCATTGCGAACTCTTTTGAATTTTTATATAATAATCATACTGTGTCTGATTGATTATTTTCTTTTTCAATTCAGTTTTTAGAAAACCTTTTTCTTTTTCATCGTTGAGCAAACGTTGTATGGTGCGATCGCTGAGATCCACATTACCGATCTCTGCTTCTAATTTCAAAATAACATTACCAAAATACTGATTCCATAAAATAGCGAAGCGGTCTGTTTCCTTGATCATTAGATTTAATGCTTCTTTTCTGATCTTTTTCACGTTTTCATCGGCATCATAGACCCAGGGATCTGATTTTGTCCAAACATTGAAATATGCTTTTTGTACTTTTTGCATGTGTTCTCTGGCAGCATCTTCAGCATACTTTTGATAAACAGGATCGATGGTTGTATAAATTTTCAATCCATCTTCATAGAAATTATACTTCGTGCCATCAGCTTTTCTAAATCGTTCATCATCCAAAGTATTTTTCAACCATTTTGAAAGTTCGGCTCTGAAATACATGGCAAGTCCTTCAAGATGGGATTCGCGTTTAAATAGTGTGACATCAACAGATTTAGAAGAAAGTGCATTGCATTCTTTTTGGGTAATGAAATCTTCATCAACCATTAGACCCAAAACCGTATTTCTTCTGTTCAATGCAACTTGAGGAAA
>JAYVIT010000204.1:0-15459 GCA_043769965.1 Saprospiraceae bacterium | reverse complement strand
ACCATTACTCCACTTTTTCCGCGCATGGTTATAGCATCCTGATAATTGATGGTTACACCCGGAGCTTTCTCTAGCACTTCAAATGCACTGTTGCCACTTGCCATGATACTGCTTTCTACATTCACGATGAAGCGATCGCTTTTTCTTTCGATGAATGGTTTCTTACCAGAGACTTGAACTTCTCCTAATACTTGTTGCTGTGATTCGAGTTTAATAATTCCCAGTTCAATTGTCGATTGGCTCTTTGGCAAATTGGATAAGTCATAATAATAGGGCTGATAGAAAACCATAGAAATTTTCAGAAAATAAAGTTGTTCTGATTGTGGTTCGATATCCAAACTAAAATTCCCCATATCATCACAAGCGGTTGCCTTGATCAATGAACTATCTTTTTTCAAATGCAAACTGATGTTTGCAAAAGCAAGTGGGTTATTATCCGGATCTAATACTTTTCCAGTAATTAAATAAAGTGGCTTCGCTTCAACACAGATAGAAACAAAAAGCCAAAGGCAAGCCAGAAGCATTACACGATGCATACCGTATGATTTAATAAGTGAATAAAAAAAGCAAGTTGCAAACAAACACTTGCATGTTGCAAACTTGCAATAACAAGATAATTGCAAGTTGCAAACTTGCAATAACAGTACAAATATAGTACATATCTACGAAATGATTCGTAGATTGAATTAATATTTTCTAAAAATTGGTGTTAGGAAGTAGAAACGGAAAATCAGACAAGTTGTCAAGCGGCTATACGGGTAAATTTACTGCTTTTATAAAGACTGCCTAAGTAAGTCTAAACAATTATGGATTTTTCTGGATTCTCTTTCCTTCATAAATCATTCCCGAAAGCTTTCGGGATTAATCAATATTACCTTCCCCAGCAGACGGGGATATTCTGATATTTGGGGTAGTATCAATTCGAAGAAAATGAATAATGAACACCGATTAACGAATGATGATTTATGAAGTGAACAAGATAATTTTTAAATTTTAATTCCTGCCCGTTAGCAGGCGGGCTTCATTCCAAAGGCGGTTCATACATTTCATCCAACCTCGGACACAGATCATAATCATTAATGAGTCTTGCACAGGTATTCCATCTCAATATGGCATCATCAATTCCTGCTGGACGAATTGACTCCGCCTTTTCATAATGATCCATTGCTTCTGTCAACCATTCAAAAGCCGTGAATGATCCACCGGAAAAATTCTGAACAAGAAATGCTATCCCTTGTCTTTCGCAAACTATACCAGAATAATATTGTTTTTCATAGTCATCATTCAATCGCGAAATCAACTCACGGACTTTGGCACTATAATCCAATCTGTATTTGCCAATCTGATCTGTGATTGCAAGCAACATTGTGACAATTGCTTTTTGATTATCCGGATCAATATCCAGAATATCCTGACAAATACTTTCCGTCAATCGCGGTTCATTCAACATGCGATAACGCTCAGCTCTGATCAGAGCCTGAGGTATTCCTTCGATGGTTATGCTTTTAATTTGGAACATAGGATTAGGCTGTAGGTAAAAGAAAGTTGGCAAAAGATGACTGAACGATTCCGTCGCAGACGGGCAGACTGTGACAACAGTCTGAGTGAAGGAACCACGAAAGCGGCTGGAAGAGGCAAGAGGCAAAAAAAATATTTTCTAAATCCAAATTTATCATTTTTTAATTCTTTCATTCATTAATTCCTGCCTGCTGCAGGCAGGCTTTCAGTTTAATTCCTACAGCATCCTCTTAAACATTCGCAGCAATCGCAACAAAGGATCATAAAACCTATCCACAACTCTTTCTTTCAATGGAATAATTGCATTATCTGTTATAGTGATTTCTTCTGGACAAACTTTGGTGCAGCATTTGGTGATGTTGCAAAAACCGATTCCATCTTTATTTTTCAAATCATCTAATCGGTCTTCCACATCCAATGGATGCATTTCAAGTGCAGCCGTATAAACCAAAAAACGTGGGCCAATAAATTCTTCATGCAAATGATGTTCGCGCAATACGTGACAAACATCCTGACATAAATAGCATTCAATACATTTCCGGAATTCTTGCACTCGCTCGATATCTTCTTGCGCAATTCTCCAGGTTCCATCTGCAGCATCGGGTTTACGTGGTTTGAATTTTTTGATTTTCTTTTTAACTGTATAATTCCAGGAAACATTTGTGACCAGATCTTTTATCCAGGGAAATGCTTTCATGGGTTGTATAAGCACCGGGTGATCCAAATTCAAATCACTCAATCTCGTCATGCACATCAGTTTGGGCATACCATTAATTTCAGCTGAACACGATCCGCATTTTCCGGCTTTGCAATTCCATCTCACAGATAAATCATTGGCTTGCTCCGCCTGAATTTTATGTACTGCATCGAGTACGACCATACCTTCAGAAGTTTCTGTGGAATACATTTCAAATTTTCCACCCGCTTCAGGATTGCCACGCCAGATATTAAAATTTGCTGTTGCCATTATTTCATTTCTTCGATGATTTGTTTGAGATCGGGACGCATTTCTTTAATCGGTTCCTGAATCAATTCCATCTGACCATCATTGCTTTTGCGGATTACAAGATTAAATTTACTGCTTTCTGCATCTTTATTTGGAAAGTCTTCACGAAAATGTGCACCCCTGCTTTCTTTCCTATGTATAGCTGCAAGTGTGATCGCATCAGAAACGGTAAGTAAATTATCGAGATCAATGGATGTATGCCAGCCTGCATTGTATTCGCGATTACCAATGACCCTGATGTTTTTGGACCTTTCACGCAATTTTTTCAATTCATTAGTTGCTTGTTGCAATTCATTCTCGACGCGTACAATTCCAACCAGATCCTGCATCATTTCCTGCAAATCGTACTGTAATTGAAATGGATTTTCACCATCTGATTTATTGAATGGCTCAACAACTTCATCCACTATTGACTTTATTTTTTGTTCATCTATACTGATCTGCTTATTTTCTTTTGCAAATTTTGCGGCAAATTCCCCGGCACGTTTTCCAAAAACCAATAAATCGGAAAGCGAATTTCCACCTAACCGATTGGCACCATGTAAACCTCCTGCACATTCACCAGCAGCAAACAAGCCGGGTACCGTTGACATTTGTGTATCTGCATCTACTTTAACTCCTCCCATCATGTAATGCGTTGTTGGTCCAACTTCCATCGCTTCTTTTGTAATATCAATATCCGCCAATTTTTTAAACTGGTGATACATGCTCGGTAATTTTTTCTTAATCAACTCCTCTGAATTGGAAATTTTTTCTTTTATCCATGATATATCAAGGTATACTCCTTTATGCGGACTACCTCTTCCTTCTTTTATTTCTCTTACTATACATCGTGCAACATGATCACGGGTCAATAACTCCGGCGGTCTTCTTGCATTGCGATCTCCTTGTGTATATCGCCAACCTTCTTCAGGATTGTCTGCAGTTTGATTTTTATACAAATCGGGAATGTCATCAAACATAAAACGGCGATTATCTTTATTCAAAAGAATTCCTCCTTCACCTCTTACTCCTTCAGTAACTAGAATACCTCGCACACTGGGAGGCCAAACCATTCCGGTAGGATGAAATTGTAAAAATTCCATGTCAATCAAATCCGCTCCTGCATGATATGCCAATGAATGTCCGTCGCCTGTATATTCCCAACTATTGCTTGTGATTTTATAAGCACGTCCGACACCACCGGTTGCAAGTACAACTGCTTTTGCACGAAAAACTTTGAATCGACCTTTCTCTCTTTCGTATCCGAATGCACCAGAAATGCGATCACCATCTTTTAATAATGAAATAATCGTAAACTCCATGTGCACATCAATCTGTTGATGAATGCTATGATCCTGCAGTGTGCGAATCATTTCCAATCCGGTGCGATCACCTACATGTACGAGTCGTGGATATTTATGTCCACCGAAATTTCGCTGTAAAATTTTTCCATCCTTTGTTCTGTCAAATAATGCGCCCCATGATTCTAATTCACGCACGCGTTCAGGAGCTTCTTTGGCATGCAATTCTGCCATTCGCCAATTGTTCATGTACTGACCACCGCGCATGGTATCTGAAAAATGTACTTTCCAGCTATCGCGTTCATCAACATTTGCAAGTGAAGCGGCGATCCCACCTTCTGCCATCACCGTATGTGCTTTACCAAATAAAGACTTACAAATAAGTCCAACAGTTGCGCCATGTTCAGCAGCTTCAATTGCTGCACGAATGCCCGCGCCTCCGGCACCGATCACCAAAACATCGTAATCTTGCGTATCAAATGAACTCATATAAAAAATTTCCAGTCAGTCCAAATACCCATTGAACACAATCGAATATAAATATCAGAAAAACCAACCCAGCATAAACTTATCCACGCATATAGCATATGCCTGCTGTTTAAACAACTTACACATTTATACATGGTAAGTCGAACCGGTGCTCCGGAAAGTTTATCCATAACTCCACCGACGACATGTCGCAATGAATGACAACCAAAAGTATATCCACCAAGTAAAACAACATTGACTGTTAATATCAAAGTACCAACACCAATTCCAAATGATTTTGTCCCTGTTGCAGGATTGATATGCCACAATGCTATATATACATCATAAGAAAGTATCAGAATAAAAACCAGCGCGATATACATAAAGTAGCGATGTATATTTTGCAGGATCAATGGGAACGAGCGTTCGCCGGTATATTTTTTATTTGATTCCGTTACGGTGCATGAAACCGGATCTCTAAAAAAGGCCTTATAGTAAGCACCTCTATAGTAGTAGCAAGTCAGACGAAATAATCCAGGTGCCCATAATATAAGGAGAGCCGGTGAGAACGGAAGAAAGGAAGGCCACCATGTTGGCTTCGGACCAAATATTGCATGAGGCGATTCGCCAAATAATTCCGGAGAATAGAGAGGAGAAATATAGGATCCGTAATGATAATGCTGCCCTTGTAAAGCAGCCCAGGTAGTATACACTACAAAAGCAGAAAGAATAGTAAACACCAATAAGGGACTTACCCACCAGGCATCCTTGCGTTGCGTTTGCCCAAACCGCTGGATTGTCCCCGAAATATTAGTTCCGGACATACATTGAATTTAGAATGTACTAGAAAATTCCACACCGACCAGATCACGAACCTATCAAAGAAAAAGCAGGTTTATTATACCTGCCTGACAAAGATAAAAGGGAATTGGAAATTTGCAAGGATCTCAGACTGAAGATCGCTAATAATAATATTTTGAATTATAAAATTGTAATCTTTGATTGAATAATTAATTATACTTGTACATGAAGCACTTGTTTTATCCCGTCAGCAGAAATAACATCGTCTTTATTTACAGTTTCAACACCAAGAGTGCTTCCATCCAGAGCAAAAAACTCTACTTCATAACCGCGACAATCCGGATAAATTAATACTATGGTACCTACATCTCCCCTTACGAAGAGCGTACCCTTTAAATCCTTGGTTAATATAACCCGTTCAAATTCTCTTATCATATTTACTATTTAATCGGATAAGCTGTCACAAATTTAACAAAATTAGTGCCATCCAATACTATCCAAACACTTCTTAATACAATTACTTTTGAATCCGGCATAATTACAGAGCTTTCTAATATATATTTTTCACCAAAAAGTGTCTCGAATTTAATTGTATATTCTTCATCTTTGGCTTGTTTCAAAATAATTTCTTTCAACGAAAAAACATTACAACTATGAGAAACAAAAAATGCCGCTTTATCAGCACCTGAATGATGAAGGGTATCCAGAAGATAATTTCTTATTTTACTTTCTTCTATTATTAATCTATTTTGAAAAGGCAGTTTCAATGTCTAGGCTTAAAGCAACTATCAATCAAAATTGGCTATTTTCACTTAATTATTTTAAAAAAGTTTTGACAACCCATATTCTTTGTATATTTGGAACGGATCTCTGATCTATCTCGTCACAATTCATTACCCAAACCAAGATTAGGCTTTAGACTATAGTCTTTAGGATGTAGGTTTAATAATATGAATATTTTGTAGTGTATCCAAGAAATTCTTGCTGGTTTAAAAACACTATTATTCCTAAAACCGATTTCCTATAGCCGGAACTTGTCCCGAAGAATTGCGGGAGCCTAATGCCTATAGCTTAATTCTTATAGCCTGTATTTAAAAACAAAGCATATGAAAAAGACGAACATCTATTTATTTTTTATTGCAGTATGCATGATTGCATTTCACAACAATAGTACTGCAATGTCATCAGACACTATTATCATGCCACCGGATTTTGATGGTTTTGATCAACCATTTTTTAAATGCACGGAGAAGTTTGATAAAAACTTTGATGTCAATTCGCATTTACGGAATAGTCCGGTTTGCGTGGGAGGTAGAATACTTGATTCAATATATTGGAAAGCAAATCCAAATGAACCGGATGAATATCCAACTCGCCGATTGCCAAAAATTCTGGGTTGGAATTTTATTGATGACACATCCAGTGCAAATTTCGATCACCCAAATCCGGATACCGTTTTCTATCCTGCACATAACGCATGGTCGCCAGGTGATCCACTATGTTGGGGAACGAATCAACATATCATGGGACTTGGTACAGGCAGACCATATAAGTCCGATTGCAGTCATATCAAACTCAGTTATTCAGATGCAATAATTGATCTTACGAAACCTGGCTGTAATTCCGATTTATCCTCCTGTTTTAATGTTTTAAGAACATGGATAATCTTTGATTCATGTATTCAGAGTGTAGATATCCGCACGCAATTAATCAAAATCACAGATACAGAAGGACCAACCATATTATATCCGGATACTTTAGTTGTGAATACAGAATCTCATTTATGTCTAGGCAGATGGGAAGTTTCTCCAGCATGGCTTATAGATAATTGCAGTAATGAATTACATTATTCTGTTAAAGTAGAGCATGGATTAATTTTAGGAAACGAAACAAGTGGATATGTAATAGTGAACATGCCAATTGGGATGCAAGTAGCAAAAATAATTGCAGAGGATTGCTGTGGCAATATCACCGAAAAAAAAGTGATTCTCCTTGTCGAAGACAATACCCCACCCAATGCTGTCTGTGATTCTAAAGTAGTTGTTTCAATCACAGGAAATCAATCTCCTGGAAAGAATTACGCAAAGATTTTTACACATGATCTGGGTATTGTAAGTACCGATAATTGTGATACGATAGTCGCTAAAATTATCCGCTTAGATAAACTAAAGGGAACAAATAATGGTAGCCATGATGATCAACAAGACAATGAATTGAACTGCAATGGGATTAATGGCGATGACAATAAAACTATTGATGGCAATCAGATTTACTTTGATGATGAGGCTATCTTCTGTTGTTCTGATGTTGGCAAAACAATATCATTAGTAATACGTGTATTCGATCGCAATCCTGGAGTAGGACCTGTAAATCCTTCTGCAATGAGTAAAGGAGGAATATTGTATAACCGCTTTTTTGATTGTTTAACCCAAGTAGAAGTACAAGACAAAACTGTTCCCACTTTAGTTGCACCTCCAAATATCGTAGTGAGCTGTGCATTTGCATTCGACATTGATAAACTAAATGATCCTAACGATTCAACTTTTGGAAGCGTGGTAACAGATCTATCTTTAAGAAAAAAGGTTTCTACACTTGATAAAGTATGTTATAATTATTGCGTCAAGAATCCTAAAACAGGTTATCCCGGATATGAAATCGGATCACCACCATCGAATCCACCTGCATCAAATAGAGCATGTGATTATTATCGATCATTATTTGACACAACACAAGCGGATCGAATTTATGAATTGGTTTGGGGATTTGATGGGTATTCCCTCAGTTCTTGTGAAAATTCACCAACAATAAGTATAACGGATAGTCGCATTTGCGGCCAAGGTAAGATCACTAGAAAAATAACTACAAATGGTCAGAATGGTGTAATGGTAACAGCAACACAAACAATTTGGATAGTTGAATGCGATCCTTTTTATATTAATCGCAATGATGCATGTGATCAGAATGATGATATTATTTGGCCGGGGAATTGCAATGGTCAGGCTACAACTATTAGTCAATGTGGATTTAATGTGGATCCTGAAGATCCTTTAGTAGGTAAGCCGTTAATAGATAAGAAAGCTGATGATCATTGTTCTTCAATTGATATATCATACTCAGATAAATTATTTCCAATTGAACCAGATGCCTGTCTAAAAGTCAATCGCCAGTGGGTGGTAATAGATAGATGTCAATATAATCCGCTTGTAGATTCGATAAATGGGAAATGGGAATATTTACAAATAATAAAAATTCACGATAATGAAAAACCTACTTCGAAAATCAACATAAGCAATCAAAGCATACTAGACAGCAATGAAATGGCTGACATTAATTTGACCGTTGATATTTCTGATAATTGTGATCAATCTAATGATTTATTAGTTAGTTATAAAATTGATGAATTTAATGATGGTATAGGACCATATGGCGGTTATGATTATCGAGTAGGCCCATTAAGTATTAATGCATATAATCTGGGAGAAACTCCATTGATTAATGATAATCCTCACGCCTTCTATCCAAGGAACACTGTTGATGCAAGTGGCAAATATATAATAGGCATACACAAAATAGCATGGGAAGTAGAAGATTCATGTGCCAATACTGGTTTTCAATCTAAATTATTTGAGATCAAAAAAATCGTTAGCACATTGAACACTAATCTTACTGAACAATTGATCATCATGCCGAACCCAACTAGAGGTAATACATTGATCAGATCAGAACGTAAAATGGATATGATCCAATTGATTTCAAGTACTGGTCAAAAAATTCAGCGTTTTATAGTTCAGGATAAAAAATCATTTGAATTAAACAATCTTGCTTCAGGAGTATATTTCGTGCAAGCTTATTTTAAAGGGAATCATGTTGCTTCTGTAAAATTGGTGATTATGGAATGAAAGGATAATGGTTAATACGAAATTACGCCCGCGTGAACGGACGGGCTGGAATTAAAAAATAATTTGTAATTTACTGCTCATTTTTAAACTAACAACTAACAACTGGTAACTGACGACTGCAAACTTCAAACTAATCCACAACCATCCTCTTCGTACTTGTATAATCACCAGCATTCAGCTGATAGTAATACACTCCAGATGTTATCAGCGATTCTCTTTTGATGTTGATGCTGTTCCAGCCTTTTTTGCCATTGATATCTTCTGTAAAGATTACTTTTCCACTGACATCGTAGATACTTAGCTGTGCCGCTAATGCTTCAGGTAATACAAAATGTATCATAGTTTCCTTGTCAAATGGATTTGGTGTGTTTTGGTATAATTCAAATAAATTACTTTCATTGTTTCTTCTATGTTGAATTACTGCAAGACTGATGTCTTTACTATTTAGTTGATTGTCGTATGCTTCTGCTTTTGTGATCTGACTATTGATTGACAAGAGATCTCCCATGTCAGCATTTTTAATTGCACGGAACAATAATGAAAATAAAATTTGGTTGCTTTCCACAGATTGTGCAGTCTTCATATTCCAGCTCGTAGTGAGAATACCTTCACCTATCTTTTGAATACCAAAATTAGATTCATTCATTGCCAAAACTTCAGATTCAAATCCTTCATAGTTTAATATATCATGATCAAATTTCAAAGTAAACTGATAGCCGGAAATGTTTTCGAAGTTATTCGATTTGAAATCTAATTTATACAACTCCCCAGCTAAAATATAATGACTGTCAATTTCAAATTGTAAGATTCCTTGATTTCTCGTGCTGGACTTGGTTGCACTATTTGCAATGGAAGTATTATTTACATCACCCATCTTAATGGAAACAAAATCCCTGATCATATCCGTGGCCGTTGGTACCGGCACTGTAATTTCTCTTGGAGTTTTCCAGGGATACTTCAAGTCCATGTTGTAATCTTTAGGTACAAAAGTCCATGAATCAACTTTATCAAATTTGGTTGTAACACCTAAAACCAATTTACGGATTTCAGACACGTCAGCTGCCGTAATACTCAAGGACTTATTTACATCAGCTG
This sequence comes from Saprospiraceae bacterium, assembly GCA_043769965.1. Taxonomy (GTDB): domain Bacteria; phylum Bacteroidota; class Bacteroidia; order Chitinophagales; family Saprospiraceae; genus Vicinibacter. The sequence goes on along the minus strand of JAYVIT010000204.1, from coordinate 5,389 downwards.
CAATCAACTGATAAGGACTTGGTAAAATTTCTTGTCCCAATATATGCCGTTGTATTTTTACAATATCAGCAGTGCTAACTCCATTCAATGGATCATCTGTTCTGCTTGGCTTAATCACATATTCTTTTGCGGCGCCAAATATCAGGTCACCAAATAAGTATTGTCCATTATCAGTAGTCAGAATTTCCTTTTTCAGATTTCCAAATTCTAATAATTGTACATGAACATTTTTTGTACCTGCATTCATCATGGTACTAATTGCTCCACCAATTCTAGCATTACTGCCCACATCCGGGCAAACATTTTGTGGATCCTGTATTAAAACAAAAGTCTTGCAGCAATCTTTGTTGCCTTCCTCGTCTTGCACGCAAATACTAACCGGAATAGTCAAATCAACATTTACTTTATTACTTACAAATTCATCGCAACAAATGGTAAGACTATCTGAATTGGTATACTCAAAATAAATTCGCAAATCTTTTGGTTCGGTACAATTGTCAAAACTACCAAAATCAAAATCTCTGGCCCAGATAGTTATGCATCCTGTTGCAGGCATGACCGTTGTAACAAGTCCATTGATACAATATGGTGTTGGATCTTTACAGTCTTTAATTTCAAATAACTTGCAACTGGTTGCAATATTTCCACAACCATCTTCCACATACCAACATATTTTATGAATACCAAGTGGATATGTTCCACTTGCGTTGAATGGATCATTGGCATTTTCTGCTAATGGATTATCGTGACGATATGGTCTCTTTCCTGCTAAATATTCTTTTTGTGATAATGGACCTACTGCATAATCAAAACCAGAATATGCCCCTTTGCCATCATTATATAAATCAATTTTGTAATCAAAAAATAACCAATCTGATGGACTGCAATTATCAGTGGCTTCAGAAGTAATCTCCAAATGCGCATAACAAATATTATCCACTGCTTTTTTAAATGCTGGTTCACAATCTCCGATTGCAATTCCAATAACCGGCTTCACAATGTCATGCACTTTTATTATTTGCAAATATTCCCATCTTCCATTTGTAGCACTTAAATTCGGATCATATTGACACCAGTCAATAACTATCCATTTGCGTAATACTTTAAAACACGCATCTTTTTCGACAGTAAAAATAGTATCGACGTATTCTGTACTGATCAATGAACAAAGATCATCAGCATTATTTTCGATACTTGGTCTGCCGAGCAATGGATTATCCGGACTGATATCAGCACCACATCCTTCTATAGTTGTAGCCTGACCTGTGCAGTTACCCGGCCAGGTAATATCATCATATTGATCACAATTATCATTGCGGTTGATATAGAATGGATCACAATCAACAACCCAAATGGTTTGTGTAGCAGTAACATTTATTCCATTGGGTCCCGTTGCAAAAATGGTTCTTGTTATTCTTCCTTGTCCGCATTCACGATTATCATTGACATTTATACTAAACTTTGCGCCACATGCCGCCAATACCGTTCCATCAAATCCCCATGTCAAATCATACTTGCGATCATAATGCGCAGTATCAAACAACACATTATAAAAATTGCAGGCTTTATTTGATGCAGGAGGATTGGAAGCTGAGGCACCGGGAATGTAACCGGGATAACCGGTAATATCATTTCGCAAACAATAAGTATGACAAACTAAATCATTGGTGATGACTTTTTTCCGCTGACTTATGTCTGTAACAACTCTTCCAAATGTAGCGTCATTTGGATTGCCAATTTTAGTAATGTCAAACCAAAACCAACAACTCACAATAATATCCGGCGGTGGTTGTATAGTTGGTAAACTTTTATCCTGAACTTCCACATCTATCATACAATCATTATAATGACCTGCGAATTCACCACTATTTGACATGCGACCAGGATTAATTGGACCGGATGGTGTTTCGCGGTCAAATACTCTTAGCACAACGCGGATTGTTTTTCCAACATCATTACAACAGAATCTTACATAGTCATCAAAATAAATTTGATTTCCATTTGCATTGAGTTGATCATCGCCATTTACTTTGGTGCAATTGGTTCCATTATCAGTTTGATTGATTGCGCTTCCATTATTTGTTCCCCGCAATTGCTCCATGCGAATGACTTTGAAAAAAAGATGCTTTGCACAATTGTCATAACTTGCTTGATCCAAATCTTTGGCATAGATCTGTGCAACGCTTTCACCAGAATTCGGATTGACAACAAGGCTAACAGCAGTTACTTTATCGCAAACCGGAGTTGGAGGAATTTTATCCTGTGCATTGATTACAAATCTCCAACTTGCAACATTACCACAACAATCTTCTGCAACGATGTATGCATTCCAAATTCCAGGTTTAATATTCGTAATAATAAAACCAGCCTGATCATCGCCTAAGACAAATCCACTTTCAAAAGTGACATTATAATGAATTTCATTACTGCAATTATCAGTTAGCCAGGGTTTAGGCACCGCGAATTTTCCATCGCAGGAATATTCTTCCATATTCACTAAAACAGAATCCGGAAATAAAATCAATGGTGCTTTCTTGTCAGTGATTTTTATAATTTGGTTGTGTCGAGTAATCTGACCAGTACACCAATCCAATACAGTCCATTGACGTAGAATTTTAAAACAGCCAATGGTTCCTGCATCACAATTTGGTTTTCCAAGATCTATTCTGAGATCCTGATAACTCAAATTCAAATTTAGGCATTGACCATTATTTGGAATTCCGGTACCCAGCCACATAACAATTTCTTCAGGTCCCCAACAAGTAGGAAACATTGCACTCCATTCCGGATGTGCAGAATAATAAATAGGAATCGGACTTGGGTGTCCAACATATAAGCCTGAATCCAAACAATTCCATCCCAACGTTCTTGGTTTTCGTTCTCCTGTTGCAATCCAATGCACAGAATCCAAAAGAAATCCATCAACACAATTTGGATAGGGCAAAAAATGTTTCGAATAATTTTGAGTTGTATTTATTTTTTCATCGCAGGCCAGAGATGGATTATCAATATCATCGTAGTCTTCCGGCATAAATACTAGTGTCAAATTTGCAAATGCAAGGGTAATGCTTTGTGTGCAACTTGATTTATTTCCGGATTCATCAACTGCTATCCAGGTTCGAAAAATTAATAGTTGATATTGTTTTGCACAATCGCCGTATCGCATGTCATCTAGATACGCAAGTGAATAGCTCCCACAATTATCGGTTACTTGTGGTGTGCCTGTAGAATCCGGAGTGGTGCCAGAGTATCCGCAGATAAGAGTCACATCATCTGGACAGATAATTACAGGTGGCAATTTATCTTCAACAATAATTTTTCCCCAACAACTATTTTTGAATATCGTATCGCGCACTGTAACTCTTAGTTGTTTGCCAATATCTTCTTTGCCTACTTGTGAACCTAAGAGAACAGGATCCCGATCGATTAAAACATTTGAATACCAATCGCGAATTTCAATTTTATAATCATCAAAGCAACGATACGGTCCGCCGGTTAATATTTCATCTGCACCAATAGTAGCTAAACAATTTTCATTGAGACTGATTTGAATTTCACTATTGCAAACTAAACTTCCGGAAGGATTAGAGACAGGATTTATTGTAACATTCATACAACAGGTTTCAGAAATTCCATTTGGATCTGTACCGATAAAACATATCTGATGAAATCCTATTGGCAAAAACTGTCCAAACTTATAAAGTGTGGTATCCAAAGGCATGACAATAATTGTCAACCCACAAACTTCTTGTATCTCTGGAAGAAAATCGAATATAACTCCACACTCACCGCTATTTAAATTGAAGGTCAAATCTGTACAAATCAGATTAAAACATGGAGCATCTTTAAAATTATCAGAACATGATTCACCATTATTGATAAATGCTAATACATTCTTATTCAAACATTTTGAATCCAAAAGACTATTGCAAATTGCAGAAGTTGAGTTTATGAAAGTGAATCCAAAAAAGATTAGATAAGAGTATAAAACAGGACAAACCTGTGGGTTCAAAAACAGTCTTTTAAGACCAGTAAGAATACCGGTTTTAGACTGAGAAGGAGAATGAGTCTTCATCTCAAGTTGGTTTATCCCTCAAAAATATGTCAAAGCTTTGATTTAAAGAAATTTATACATATTGATTTTTTGAATGAATTGCATCCGGCTTACTCGCCTAAAGCGATCTAAGTTTTAAATAACAGACTATCAACACATTAAAAATGTTTTACATGGATTAAATGCCTGAAATCAAAAACATTTTAATTGAATTCTGGGTGTTATCGGAAACAAATTAATCCATACATTAGCCCAATTGCCTTAAACGATAAGATTTTATGGAATCTATAAAAGCCACTTAGCCAAAGGATGCGTCCGGATTTTGCTGGAATCAAATTGCGAATTTTGCAGTAAAAGATCATATGAAGAAATGCATATAAACTGGTATTATTAATTTTTAGATTTTCCTTTAATCAAACCAAATGGGATTTAACACAGAATCAAAATTATTTTAAAAAATGAAAATCGCAGTTCTACTAATAGCCTTCATAGTTCTGGCTATCTATCTTTATTCAAAATACAAAGACAAACGTGAGGCATCGCCTAATTTTACTAAAGACATCCAATATGGCCCGTTCACAATAAAGGTCACGGCATCGACCAGTAAGAACTTTAACATGAACTCCGGCGGGATGGTAAATCAAACAAATGTTGATACAGTATTTTTCATGAGGGTAATCCAGTTGTTTTCCCAGGTGCTTTGCAAATCAATACGGGATTGCCATTTTTGTGGGCCGTTTATACCGTGCCTGATGCTCCATACCCAACACTTGTTGATGGCAGCCAAAGTTTGTATTTAATCTATCTGAAAAACAATCAGCTTTTAGTCGAACCTCTTGTCGAACAAAGTCGTGATTTTGCCTCCCTACAATTATTAGACAGCGAAAATGGTCAGCCCGGCCTTTATTTGGAAGTGTATATGAAGAATGAAACTGTCAACCTGGATCATTTGGACAGCCTAAAAGGCGGGCGTTATCTGATGATTTTCGAACACGCTATACTTGATGTCAAGACATACAAAATTTGGGAAATGAATAAGGACAATTACCCCGTAGACAATTACTCTTATCCTTCTCCGCATGGTGCTTTAGCTTTTTCACCTGACCAAAAAAGCATTGTATTTCATGCGGAATTTCAAAGTTGGAACACGCAGGTTGAAGATTTACCTGAATCGGAACATGCCCTGGTGGTATATAATTTTGAAACCGACAAAGGTTACGCCGTGAAATATGATGACACAGATACTCGCATGACGAATGTTCAGGATATTGACTATTCATGGTTTACAAGCTATTTTGAATGGGAAAAATTACCGGAGGGCGATCATTTGAAATT